>USJF01000183.1 GCA_900554935.1 uncultured Porphyromonas sp. | reverse complement strand
GGGAGCGTACTCACGTACGTGACCTAGGCCGAACTCCGAAAGCAACGCAGCAGATCGCCTTCGTGCAACAGTCTCTACTTGTAGAGGTAGCGTTTGATACTCTGCTTTGGAGTCTTTTCAAACTCCCCTTCGATCACCTCCATTGCTGCGATCTGTGCATAGCTAGCGATCTGAGAATTGACCTCCTTTCGTTGCTCCTCCATCACAGTTTTTATCGCTTCCTCAGTATCGTACCCCTCCTTCTCCAGAGCAATCCTATCCACCGATAGCAGTGCCACCAGACGTGCATCCCGCTGTACCAAAATAGCATCATTCACAAATGGGAGCATAGCCAGCTTTGCTTCGATCTCCTCAGGGTAGATATTTTGTCCATTAGAGCCTAGAAGCATTGCCTTAGAGCGACCACGGAGGAAGATACAATCCCTCTCTATATAGCCCAGATCGCCCGTCCTCATCCAGCCATCCTCCGTAAAGAGTTCTGCTGTCGCTTCCGGATTCTTGTAGTAGCCGAGACATACATTCTCGCCTCGTACCTGTACCTCTCCCACCATCTTTCCTTCGATCGATTGTGCGCCATCGAGCCGTACCTCCTCGATCTTGTGCAGGATAGCTCCGGCCGACTTCCGAATAAACTTTCGGTGACCCGAATATGAGATAATAGGCGAGCACTCCGTCATACCATAGCCCACCGTAATTGGGAAGCCGATACGCATCAGGAATTCCTCCACCTCCGGATTGAGTGCCGCCCCACCGATGATCACCTCCTGTACATTGCCACCGAAGGTCTCAATCAGCGTCTTACGTATCTTTCTGTGGATAAGCCCCTTCACGATTGGTAGCTTAAGTGCTAGCGAGAGCCATCTATTCTTCAGCTTCTTTGCCAGTACATTCTTATAGATCTTCTCCAGAATCAACGGAACCGAAATTACGAGCTTCGGACGAATATCCTGTAGCGCCTTCAGTAGGATTCGTGGCGTAGGCTTCGAGCCGAGGATATAGACATGCGTCCCCTGGATCTGAGGTAGAAGGAAGTTAAAGGCACAACTATAAGCGTGTGCATTGGGAAGAAAGCAAAGGAGATCATCGCCACGGAATTGTAGATTGGCATCTTGGCCAAACTGGATATTGGCGATCAAGTTATTGGCCGTAGCCATCACCCCTTTGCTAAAGCCCGAAGTGCCCGAGGTATAGCTGATCAAGACCATTTGGTCATTGCCAATCTCTGGATATTGTACATCCTCCTTCGTAAAGCCATTGGGATACTTAGCACCGAAGAGTGCTGCCACATCCGTGCTCTTCGCCACCTCCGTGCGCGAAAGATCTGCCACAGGAGCAAGGTCCACGATGCTAAAAGTACCCCTCACCGCTGGCATCTCCTCCAGGCTTAGCTGCCGCTCATGCTCCTTCCCCACGAAGAGCAGTAGACTATCACTATGCTCTATAATATGGAGTATATCAGCCCTATGAAACTGTGGCAAGATAGGCACCACCACCGCACCATAGGTAACAATCCCCATCCAAGTCATACACCACTCTGCACAATCCTTACCTACAAGTGCTACCTTGTCGCCTTGTTTGATCTGATTATGCTCCAAAATCAGATGCACACGCGCTACCCACTGCGCTGCTTGGGCAAAGCTGTAGGTCACCCCCTCCTCATAGTTGGAAAAAGCGGGAAGCAACCAGTGCTCTTTGTACTTTTCCTCGTAGAGCTTAATAAAGTTCTGCTGTATCATATCATTCAATCAGATGCACATAAAATTAAAATCTGTGCAAAGTTAAGGATATTATCACAGATATCCAAGAGCTAGTTGGCTATAGTGCACTATTCTGATAGTAGTCCCCTTCAACGGGGGTAGTTCCTGTTGAATGCCCCTTCTATCCTATTATAAATCAGCTGTTTAGCAAGAGTGGTGATTAGTTTGAAACTAAGTCATTGCCGAGTTACAAACTAAAGGAATGCGGAGTTACAAACTCAGTTATTCTCGAGTTACCAACTAA
>USJF01000182.1 GCA_900554935.1 uncultured Porphyromonas sp. | reverse complement strand
CTTTAGACTCTTAATCGCCGCCGCTTCGTTCTCGGGTAGAAAGGGGAAGAACTTCACCCCTAGCTCCTTCTCAAGCTCTGCTACGGTGCAAGTAAAGTTGTACCACTTGCTACCCTCAGCAGGTTTCTCATTAGGCATCTTAAAGCCGATAGAGATCCACTTGCCGGCTTTATTCTTTTTGAGTAGGACTTTCCACGTATGTGTTGGAATTGGACACTTCTTGTTGTTTTTATCATTCACCTGAGGTGCTTTAGGGGCGAATATGGGACCACAAACTACATAGAGCGTGTCGGAGGTACTAGCATTCTCGGCGAATGTTTTTTCACGGCTTTCAACCCTCTCCCAGATACCTGCATTCTGACTTTGCTCTTGTGGCACTATGTTGGTCATGTAGTAAGTGGTACGGTTGAGCTCTTTGGAAGCGGTACGCTGCTGACTTGCCAGCATGTGACCACGGCTCATATTGTAGTCACGTGGTTGGAAACTTTTCTTTCTAACATCCATCTGATACTCTTTGCCTACACCAGGACCGAAGTCCCAAGGGTCGCCCCTCCAATCTTTGTCTTTTTTCCATTCACTTCTTTGAAAGGTACCAACGCAGTGTTTGTACATAGGATAGGCGACCATATAGGGCTGGTGATTATTTTTGCTAAAGTAGATAGTATAATTGCGTCGCTTACCACCATCTGTAGTTCCTCCCGCAAAGTAGCTATCGGGGGTATCCTCTTGGTGGATGACACGATCCTCCATATAACCATTCTGTATCAGTACTTGCTCCATATAATAGGCTTTATTGCCATACCCTTCAGCGGGAGGTGTAGGCGTTGGCCCTGGCTCTGGCTGAGCTGGGTCTTGGGGTTTCTTCTCCTTTGGCCCGATGATCTGGATGGTGGCATTGATGAGCTCTACACCAGTCGCTGATATTTTGAAGTTGCGACGTGCTCTTTCGCCAGGCAGTAGCTTTTTTGCCTCCTTCTCCACATAGATAAAGCTCTTCCCTCCTACTTCAAAGGTGTAGGTAAGCCCTTTTAGCTCTTGGCTGGGGAGGAGTATAGCGTGGAATGTGGCGCCCTTAGGGATGCTCTGGCTGGTGTGCATAGTTACCTTGGCCTTTGTGGCGCCGATCGTGGTAAAGGCTCCAGTGGCGAGGTCAAAAACACCCTCTGTTGCTACATCGCCTACCGTTACCTTGAGAGCCGAAAGGTCAGTCTCATCGGTACTCATGGCAGAGATTTGTAGCTGACTCATCGCGTGGTTAAACTGGAGGTTGGCCTTAGGTTGGCTAGCATTGAGCCCACGTGCGTTATTGCTATATAGTAAGTCGATCTTAGTGAGATCGCTTTGGTCGCTTACATTGATTCTCAGTTTGTAGTCGGCCCCTACTTGCTGCTGGTAAGGGTAGTAGCTAATAAGGTCTATACGCTCATTGGGTAGTAGGCGGATCTCGCCATTTGCGTTTGGCAAGAAGCGACCATCGCCATTGGGGGTGGTATAGAGGAGGTTATGCGCTCTATTGTATAGGGAGTTACTGCTCAGCTCATTGCTACTCTTCATAGCGAAGAGCCCTATTTGGTCACCCTTATCCCACGAGGTTTCTGATGCTTTAAGGGTGTTGATGTTGCTTTGCACCTGTAGTACGGTGTACTCTTGTGGTGTGGTGCCATCGCCCTTTTTCTTGTCGCAACTGTAGCAACTGAATACAATCAGTGCTGTAATGGCGAGACTGATGAAAATACTCTTCTCCTTCAACATTGATTAATTATTGATTATTGGTTTGATATATCTGTGGTATTCTATAACTTATAGGTGAGCCTAATGGCTATCACTTATATCATTATTGAAGCTCCTATTCATTAGTTTTTACGAGACCTGATGGGTAGTTTACGTAATTAATTATGTGAATTAATTCTTATTTCTATCCAAATATACCAATACTTATCCAAACTGGGTAAGATTGTCGTATGAATTTATCCGAGATTACGCATAAGAAGCATTTATCTAGGT
>USJF01000181.1 GCA_900554935.1 uncultured Porphyromonas sp. | reverse complement strand
TGGGGCATCGTGGTGTACCCCCTGCCGAGTGAGCATAATATCCCTACGCGAAATATACAAAACTCACGGGGATTCAATTCGCTTCATCAGCATATCCCTCGATCAACAAGAGGCCGACTGGCAAAAAGCCTTGAAAGAAGAAAAACTGCCATGGGCACAATTCCGTAGCCTACCCGAACAGACTAAAACATTCACAGAGCAATATAATCTCATTGGAATTCCAGCCTTCTTTATCATCGATAGCGAAGGGGAGAGCCTAGCTGAGAGCAAAGAGCCAGTAGAGACCCTTCTTTCTGCGTGTATCTCTCGCTCAGATCTTGAGGCCAAGCGGCAGACATTTCCAGTACTTGAAGACCTCGACCCCTACCAGCTTTTACAGATATAAACTCACTCGTAACTAACATATTACACACTATTTGGTATCTTTGTAGGATAGAATAGAAAATCATTTATACGACAACAAAATAAGATGGCAAAGAAGATAGATGCACTCACCCCTCGGAGCGAAGACTACTCTAGGTGGTACAATGAGCTAGTAATGAAAGCCGACCTAGCTGAGAATAGTGATGTACGTGGCTGTATGGTGATCAAGCCTTATGGCTACGCTATTTGGGAGAAGATGCAGCAGACACTCGACCGTATGTTTAAGGAGACAGGCCACTCCAATGCCTACTTTCCACTCTTTATTCCAAAGTCATTTCTGAGCAAGGAGGCAGACCACGTAGAGGGATTTGCCAAAGAGTGTGCTGTAGTCACCCACTATCGACTTAAGAATAACCCCGATGGTTCGGGCGTAATAGTAGACCCTGCAGCAAAGCTGGAGGAGGAGCTAATCGTGCGGCCAACCTCTGAGACCATCATCTGGAATACCTACAAAGGGTGGATCCAATCGTGGCGCGACCTCCCTATTCTCTGCAATCAGTGGGCCAATGTAGTTCGCTGGGAAATGCGTACCAGACTATTTCTCCGCACCGCCGAGTTTCTATGGCAAGAGGGGCATACCGCCCACGCCACTTCGGAGGAGGCAAGAGAAGAGGCAGAGCGGATGATTGGTGTCTACAAAACCTTTGCCGAGGAGTATATGGGGATGCCAGTAATCGTAGGGCACAAGAGCGAGACAGAGCGCTTCGCTGGTGCCGTCGACACCTATACCATTGAGGCACTGATGCAGGATGGCAAAGCCCTTCAGAGCGGTACGTCGCACTTCCTTGGTCAGAACTTCGCCAAAGCCTTTGATGTCACCTTTACCGATAAGGAAGGCAATCAACAATTAGTCTGGGCCACTTCGTGGGGCGTTTCTACCCGATTGATGGGAGCCCTCATTATGAGCCACTCGGATGATAATGGGCTTGTTCTCCCTCCACACCTTGCCCCAATTCAAGTGGTGATGGTTCCTATCTACAAGTCTGAAGAGCAATTGGCGGAGATTAAGGCAACGCTAGAGCCGATCCAAAAAGCCCTACAGGCCAAGGGCATCTCAGTGAAGCTCGATGACTCCGACAATAGGAAGCCAGGTTGGAAGTTCGCAGAGTATGAGCTGAAGGGAGTACCGGTACGACTAGCAATGGGTGGCCGTGACCTAGAGAATGGTACTATCGAAGTAATGCGTCGCGACAAACTAGAGAAGAGCACGCACGCACTTGAGGGTATCGTGGAGTATATCTCCGAACTCCTCGAGGATATTCAGAAGAATATCTACCAAAAAGCACTCAACTACCGCCAGGAGCATACCACTATCGTGGATAGCTACGATGAATTTAAGCGAGTGCTCGATGAGAAGGGCGGATTTATCCTCGCTCACTGGGATGGCACGCCCGAGACCGAGGCCGCTATCAAGGAGGAGACCAAAGCGACCATTCGCTGTATCCCTAATGATGGAGATACCACTCCTGGTACTTGTATCTATAGTGGTAAGCCTTCGGCACGTAGAGTGCTATTTGCAAGAGCCTACTAATCTAGGCACCAAATGACCAGCTTACTTTGGATAATAGGGGCGGTAGCACTCGTGCTACTCGCCCTTATTTTATACCCAAAAAGGAGGCG
>USJF01000180.1 GCA_900554935.1 uncultured Porphyromonas sp. | reverse complement strand
AGCATCGGCCACCGCTCCGCACTCCCGCTCCGCAGCCCGACGAGCCTCGATCGCCAACCTTGGCAAATTGATCGTCGTAAAGGAGAGATTACCTCTCCCCACAGAGCTTTGTACCCCATTGATATTCTCAAATACACGAGTACGGCATCCCATCGTCGCGATCTCATACAGATAGCGATTAGGGTCATCGGCCCGCCAAAGTTTATTCTGATTAAAAGGAGTGTCGAGGAATAGGAAGTTGGGAAATAGTGCCCTCGCAGTAGTCTTACATGCCTTCAGAAATAGATAGAAGTTGGGCGCTTCAAACTCTAGCTCGCCCCTCATCGCTGCATCAAAGTTGGTCATCGCCAGCTCATAGTCCCGCTCCGAATAAGAGACCCCTTCCTTCACCTTAAATATCTGAATAGGGAAGACTGGTACTTCACCTCCAGCTCCTAGCCCCTCCATAGTTGCCTCCATCAGCTCCTCGATCACCATCTGCCCCTCAGCACTGGTATCGGTACCATAGTTAATCGAGCTAAAGACCACCTGGTTGCCGCCTCTGGAGTGCATCGTATTGAGATTGTGGATAAATCCCTCCATCGCCTGGTGCGTATCCCGCCTCGTCAGTTCACGAGCCTCCGCCACCATCATCTCCAGATCTTCGTAAGCGATAGCACCGTTGGTCACTTTGGAGAGCTCATCATATAGACTGCGGATCTCCCCCACACTCGGCACGATATTGCCTAGAGCCTCAGCCACCATCTCCCTAAGCTGCTTCCGATCCAGCAACACCTTGCTTCCCCGCGTCTTTAACATAAAGGGAAGTAGCTCCGCCAGATGCTTTACAAACGTCTTATAGACCCCAGGGGCCATAAAATAGTCAAAAGCAGGGATCGCCTGCCCCCCATGCTGCTCATTTTGATTGGTCTGGAAAATAATCGTAGCCAACGTAGCATAGCTCTGAATACTCTGCGGGGTGCGGATACTCCCATTCTTCGTATGAAATCCCCGCTCATAAAGATCTTTTAGGTCGTACTGCACACAAGTGGTAGTCTTGGTAGGGTAGTAGTCGAGGTCGTGGATATGGATATCTCCACGTCTGTGTGCCTCCGCAAATTCAGGAGAGAGCAGATAGCGGTAGGCATAGTCCTTGGAGACCTCACTCGCAAAAGTCATCATCTGACCCGCTGGCGTGTGGCTACTCATATTGGCATTGCTCAGATTGATATCATTCTCATCGATCCGCACAATCCCATCAAAAGACTTCTTTAGGTCGGTGCGATTGTGTCGCTGTGTATTACGCCACTCTCTGTAGATAATGTAGCGCTTCGCCACATCGGGTCGCACCTTCATCAGCTCACCCTCCACAATATCTTGTACCTCCTCCACCGAAATAGTGGTCTGCTCAATGCGCGACAGCACTTGGCGAGTCACCTGCTGTACCTCACCATAATTATCTCCATTGCCACTAGCTACATAGGCCTTAAGAATGGCATTTTCAATCTTTGAAGGGGCAAATGGCTCCTGTACGCCATCCCTCTTAATAATGTAAAGAACTGGATTATTCATGTTACTTTAACTCCCGAAAGTTGATTAAATAAGTTGTAATGATACGGTAAAAATACATCCGTCGGTCTTCTGACTTATCTCATACACCTCTCTACCTTCCCGCCCTTAAGGGGGCAGTGGCAAACTCTATCAGGGGTGCTATCAAGGCATCTACGCCTATCAAGACTTACAGCAGCGGGTACTGTACTGGATTCACACCAGTTTCCCAAGAGGTGACCTCTATCACCTCTACGAATGCACCACAAAGATACCTATTTTTTAGACCTAGTGGCATAAAATTTGGGGATAAAAAAACCTCGGCACCGAGACCGAGGATATAAAGAAAGTGGAGAATACCGGACTCGAACCGGTCACCTCTACAATGCCATTGTAGCGCTCTAGCCAGATGAGCTAATTCCCCATATCCACAACAAAGATAACAAATATATTGCCTCCCACCAACTTTCAGCCGACCTAAATTCCGCAAGCGATACAAAGTCGCAAGTGAGGCTTGCAGTCGGCTATAAATCATTGCATTATAAAGTCGGAAATTAAGTTTGTAACTGAGC
>USJF01000179.1 GCA_900554935.1 uncultured Porphyromonas sp. | reverse complement strand
AAAAACCCAGACTACCAGGGATGATCTCATACTTACCCTCCTTCGTCTTCAGGTCATTGATTAAAAAGGCCACCAACTTCAATTGCGTCTCCGCCTCAGCTCGCTTCTGATCGATCAATGCGGTAGAAGAGACCACTACGCCGAGGTCCTCGTAGCTAGTAACCCCTTGGCTCTTCTTCACCTCCTCCAGCTTCTTCTCCGTCGCATTGAGCTCCTCCCCAATCAGGTTGATTCGCTCATTGATAAAGTCGTAGGTGCGCTGCGCTGTAGCATTCTTATCGATCGCCCGCTCCCTATTGTATACCTCGATCAACTTAGTGAGAAATCGCTCGCCCTTCACCCTATTTTTGGCCGTGATGCCGAGCACTGCTACCGAGCCCTGCTTATTGGCACCTAAATCAATACTGATATTTGCAAATATCAAAGGAAGAAAACAACCGCCCTTTTCGGCATAATAGATGGCCAGCTTTTGTGGCGATTTTATCTCTACGTTAAAGCTAGTAGGCAACTCCTCCTTCCCCGCTTTGTAGTCCGCCCTCTTCGTGACCGAGAGAATCCCCTCGCCTACCACAAAGGTGGCGGGGATAGAGTCGAGCACCAATGCTCCTCCCTTCACCTGGTCCGAGGTGACCTTGTACCCCTTCTCGCTAATCGATTCGATAGAGAGCTTGATCGGCCGATCTATCTTGCTCAGCCCTACTGGGTCCATAGAGATCTCAAATGGGAGCTCATCGTACCATACCGTGGTGGTAAGCCCCTTTCGGCTCGTCACTTCCACATACTGGTTGCTCTCCTCGATCGTCTTTTGTAGGATCTCACGCGAGCCGAGTATCTCCAGCTCATTATCCACATTGACATTCTTCACGCCCATCCCTAGCTCAGCGAAGTCGAGCCCCTGAATCTGTGGGCTGGCCTTATCCTTTTGCTCTAGGAATAGCACCGATGCCTTCACTGGATACTCGGGGCTACTCCACTTAATGAAGAGCCAGCCAAGGATCAGGCAGAGGACTAGTGCAATGAGATAGATAGGCCAAAATCTAAAGTAATCGATGAGGATACTCAGTATATCCACCTCCTCTTCATTGCCTTGATTCGGAGCTTGAGTCGCCTCGGGCGATGCAGGTATCTGGGTGGGAGTAGGAGAGGATGGTGTACTGGGGTAGTTAGGGTTGTTATCTATTTGCGTCATAGGTGTTGGTCGATAGTTTTACTTATCTCCTTAATATGGTAATTAGGAGGTTGGCTACAGTGAGGGCAATCGATGAGATGCTGATCCAGACTGTGGTACCCGAACTGATATTGGAGGATGAGGCGATAGCGTTATTGGGCATCACATAGAGTACGTCGCCTTGCTGTAGGTAGTAGTAGGGCGAATTGATGATCTCTGGATCGGTGAGATTGATCGTAGCGATGGTGGTAGAGCCGTCGCTATTCTCTCGAAGAATCTTTACTCTATCTCGGATACCGTAAATAGTGAGGTCGCCAGCATTGGCAAGGGCTTCGAAGAGGGTCACCTTGCCATTGGCCGAGACAAAGGCTCCTGGCTTATGCACTTCGCCCAAGACGGAGTAGCGGTAGTTCTGTATCTGTACATTGACACTCGGTACTTCGTTGAGATAGGCGGTGAGTGCCTTTTTTACCACCTCCTCCGCTTCTCTTAGGCTTAGGCCACCCAGTTTGGTTAGGCCCAGTACTGGTAGATCCACCTCTCCGGAGTTATCGACCAGAAAGGTACGCATACCACTTTGCATAGAGCTATACTGCTGCTGTGGGGTCCAGTAAATGCCATTGAAGCTCGCCACCAGCTCTGGCTTAGAGGCTTGGATATTTACCGTAAGGATATCTTTTGGTTTGATGGTCGCCTCCTGTAGTGTCCGTGCCTCGGTCTTCATCTGCTTCTCAGCATACTGAAGGTAGGCAACGTCCTTAGTGGTAGCACAGCCTGTGGCTATGAGTAGAATTATTGCCGATAATAGGACCGTATATTGCTTCATGATTTGCATATTTAATTGAGAATTGATACAACATCTCATTTGCAAATTTACCTATAAATAATGATATAAGGTATTATTGGGTAATAATAAACAGGGCTCCGCATTAGAAGTATCAAAGCACCCTTGCGGGTGCTTCTACATCCTCTCTCTAAACTAGGCGATGGTCGAGTTTGTAACTCAGTGATCGCTGAGTTACAAACTGAGCAAATGTTGAGTTACAAACTGAGCAAATGTTGA
>USJF01000178.1 GCA_900554935.1 uncultured Porphyromonas sp. | reverse complement strand
GAAGTCAAGGGCTTTGACCCGGCCGAGCATTTCGACCGAAAAGAGGCGAGAAAGTTCGACCGCTACACTATGTTTGCACTAGTGAGTGCGGGAGAGGCGATCAAAGATAGCGGGCTCGACCTTGAGGCAGCCGATAAAAACCGCATCGGCGTCATCTTTACCAGTGGTGTGGGCGGTATCAAGACCTTCGAGGAGGAGATGCTTGCCTACGATCCCGAGAGAGGTCCACGCTTCAATCCCTTCTTTATCCCCAAGATGATTGCCGATATGGCAGCAGGGCATATCAGTATGGCCTACGGATTTCACGGACCCAACTACGCGACCGTCTCTGCCTGTGCCTCGGGTACCAATGCTCTTATCGATGCTTTTGACCTGATCCGACTCGGCAAGGCCGATATGATCGTAGCAGGAGGCGCCGAAGCTGCCATCACCCTCGCCGGGCTTGGCGGATTCAATGCCATGAACGCCCTCTCTACACGCAATGATAGCCCCGAGACCGCTTCACGCCCCTTCAGTGGCAGTAGAGATGGATTCGTGATGGGCGAAGGAAGTGCCACACTGATACTAGAGGAGTACGAGCACGCCAAGGCACGAGGCGCCCGTATCTATGCCGAGATGGTAGGCAGTGGTCTCTCAGCCGATGCTTATCACCTTACCGCTTCCCACCCAGAGGGGTTGGGTGCTAAGCTAGTGATGAAAAACGCCCTCGAAGATGCAGGTCTAAAGCCAGAAGACATCGATTACATCAACGTCCACGGCACCTCCACTCCAGTGGGTGATATCAGCGAAGTGAAGGCGATCAAAGAGGTATTCCAAGACCACGCCTATAAGCTCAATATCAGTAGTACCAAGTCCATGACCGGTCACCTACTAGGGGCAGCAGGAGCTATCGAAGCCCTTGCCTGCGTGATGGCGATCTACGAAGGAGTAGTGCCCCCAACCATCAATCACGCAGAGGATGATCAAGACCCAGAGATCGATTATAACCTCAACTTTACCTTCAATCACAAGCAAGAGCGCCCTATCCGCGTAGCCCTCTCCAATACCTTTGGCTTTGGTGGGCATAATGCTTCAGTGATATTCAAGAAGTACGAGGAGTAAGTCAGCCGAAAGAAGAGTACCCCTTGGTAAGCCATCTCAGGCCCGCCAAGGGGTATCTTTCAAAAAAATAAATATGAAGAAGTACCGTAGCTTTCTTGGCGATATCATTCGCTATCTACATCTCGATAGATTCCGACAAAAGGGCACCCCTCAGAAGTCGCCCCATCGCCTAGCGCTCGAAGAGCTGATAGGTGCCGAGCTAGGCAATCCACAGCTCTACCTACAGGCACTTACCCATCGCTCCTACGAAGGTGTGGGCAATGCCAAGAGCAATGAGCGACTAGAGTTTCTAGGCGATAGCGTAGTGAATCTAGCTGTAGGCGATACCCTCTACGGCCTTTATCCCAATGAGCCAGAAGGTGTACTCACCAATATCCGCTCTTTCCTAGTGAGCCGAACCAATATGAATGCTACAGCAGAGAAGCTCGGACTACAACCACTTATCTATGCCGATAGTGGGCTGCAACTAAAAGGTACCGACGCCCTTGGCAATACCCTAGAGGCACTCGTCGGTGCCATCTATCTTGATAAGGGCTACCCCTTCGCAGCCCAGTTTGTCCGCAATCACCTTATTGTCTCAAAGAAAAACGTAAAGGTGGTGGCAAAGAAAGAGGAGGATTACAAGACGGAGCTCATCATACTGATGCAACGTGAAAAGGTGCCCTACCAATTTACCCACCTCGATACCAAGTACGACCAAGCACAAGGCTTCGTCCATCGTTGTCAGCTTCATATCGACTTTCCCGACCACCCTATGGAGACTATAGGCGTAGGCCCAACCAAAAAGAAGGCTCACCAAAATGCTGCCAAAGAGGCGCTCCGCCGAATAGAGAAGCTACGTAAATAGCCCTACGTGAGAGAAGCTAATACCTATACCCCCTGAGATTTCAGATATCCGCCCAAAACCCATTTATAGTTACTTGTAAAACGATAGGTTAGTAAAGCTAAGTCTGGGACCGCAACTACCCTTTCGGATAGTCCTGAATCACACCGTGACGAAGTTCGGGACTAATCGAATGGGTAGTTGCGGTCTCAGATATGGAGCAGTTACTACTTTGAAAGCCAACGGTTTACAAAGTCGATCTGCTGCGTTGCTTTCGGAGTTCGAGCTTGATACCCTAAGTGCACCTAGAAAATGCTAAGATATACCACAATATCCC
>USJF01000177.1 GCA_900554935.1 uncultured Porphyromonas sp. | reverse complement strand
GGTCCCCTACCATCATAGTGTAAAAGGCCGTCTCCAGTGGCATAAACCCCAATAGCCCTATCCATAGTATAGCATAGCCCACAAAGCCAATAATTGCAAAGGCGCCAGAGTGACTATCCTTCATAATCTCTAGGATTCGCTCCCTCGTCCTGCCCCCACCAAAGCCATCGAAGAAGTCCATCAGCCCATCTTCGTGCATTCCTCCAGTGAGCAGAATCCGGAATACAAAGCCCAGAGCAACCGCTATAGGCACCGGTAGGAACTGCCCAAAACCGAGGATTACCAATGCGGTTAAGGGACCAGTGATCCACCCCACTACGCTCCAGTAGTAGACCACACGGCGATAGTTCTCCTTCGGGATATTAACCAGTCGCCAAATAGGCAATCTCGTCAAGGCAGAGATGGCTGCCAATATATCATAGGTATAGTACTTAACTTTATTCATCAAAAATATTTTTCAATAGGATTGGTATCTCCAAATAGCGACATCTCCGAGAGCATCAGTACCGCCGATTGGATGATCGGATAGGCACAGACAGCTCCGGTCCCCTCTCCCAGCTTCATCCCTAGATTCAGGATAGGGTCGGCATGCAGGTAGTTGAGTATCAGGCTATGCCCCTTCTCATCCCCCTTGTGCCCAAATAGAGCATACTGAAGCACGTTGGGGAAGAGCTTACTCGCCATCAGCATACATGCCGACATGATAAAGCCATCCACCACAATCACCATTCCTAGCTCTGCGGCACGTAGCATCGCCCCCACCGTCATCACCATCTCAAAGCCACCAAAGTAGCTCATCACTTCCACAGCGCTCAAATCCTTGGGCGCATTAGCAATTGCCTCGGCAAGTACCCGCTCCTTGTATGAAATCTCCTCGCCGTGTAATCCACTACCCGATCCGACACAGTCGTGCAGAGAAATACCAGTGAGTAGTTGCATCCAGATAGCCGATGGAGAGGTATTCCCGATTCCCATCTCCCCGAAAGAGATGATGTTGCACCCCTTATCGTGGGCAATTTCCACTTGCCTCGCTCCCGCCTCAATGCATTGGTCGGCCTCCTTACGAGTCATTGCTGGCTCGTGAAGGAAGTTGGAAGTCCCTTTCCGCACCTTGCAATCAATGATCCCCAGCTCCTTAGGCAGGTCATGATCCACGCCTGCGTCTACTACCACCAGCTCAATATCGTGCTGACGAGTAAGGTAGTCAATCGCCGTGCCAGAGCGCTTAAAATTGATCGTCTGCTGCCACGTCACTGACCGAGGAGACTTACTCACCCCCTCCTGCTCAATACCGTGGTCGGCAGAGAAAAGGATATGGTGTGGTCGCTCCAGAGTAGGGTACAAGGTCCCTTGTATCATCGCCACCTGATGCGCCACCTGCTCCAGCTTGCCGAGCGACCCCTTGGGCTTAGCGATATCATCTATATAGGACCATACCTTTTGCCCAAAGGCTTCATCTAGCCGAGCGATCTCAAAGTGTCTCATCATCTATTACTTTTACTTGACCCTCAAAGGTATCCCAGAGACCATCAGTACCACCTCATCCGAGAGAGAGGCTACATGCTGATTGACCCACCCCTGTAGGTCGGCAAACTTCCGCATCATCGCATTGCCCGAGACGCCACCCATTCCTATTTCGTTCGTCACAAAGATATAGGTGGCTGGGTGGCTCAATAGCTCCTCAAGTTGCTCCTTAATAAAGGCGAGCGCCTTGTCAACGTCTTCTCCTACATGAAAAAAGACGTTGGTGGTCCAAAGCGTAAGACAGTCCACCAATACCACTTT
Source organism: uncultured Porphyromonas sp. (assembly GCA_900554935.1). Lineage (GTDB taxonomy): Bacteria > Bacteroidota > Bacteroidia > Bacteroidales > Porphyromonadaceae > Porphyromonas_A. Next base: position 503 of record USJF01000177.1, on the reverse strand, counting down.
ACCCGAGAGGTCGAGTCGACCTAGCCAAAGTGGCTCCTCGATGGTGTCCCATTTGTCTGCTCTTCGCTCCTGGTGGCGTCGTACCCTATCGGCCATCTCCTCATCCTGCACCGTAGCGGTAGCGAGGTAGGTGGGGCGTGACGAAAGTGCCAAGGCTCTTCGCTCCGCTTCGCTACTCTTGCCCGAGCGAGTGCCCCCAGTGATCAGGATTAGAGTCTCCATGTACTTCCCTCTTTCCCGTCCATGATCTCGAAGCCTATCCGCTTCAGTTCATCACGGATCCTATCCGAGGTGGCCCAGTCCTTTGCTGCTTTAGCACCCTGACGGATCTCCAGAAGTAGATCCATAGCCTTACCAAAGGCTTCAAGGTGTGCCGAGGACTCCCCTGCACCAGCTGGCCGCATACCTAGTATCTCAAAGAAGAATGTGTCAAAGAGTTGGCGGAGCTCCTCTATCTGCTCTGCCGTCAGCCCTATCTCGCCACTCTCCGCCTGATTTATTTT
>USJF01000176.1 GCA_900554935.1 uncultured Porphyromonas sp. | reverse complement strand
GCTGTGAAGAGCTACGATAAGGATATGAAACTACTAGAAGGGGGCGTGGCACCGGATATAGAGGTGCATAATGATAGCTATTATAAGAACCCAGCTGCGGAGGATAAAATCCTCATCGCTGCGACAAAAAAGATATTTGAAATAAAAGGGATACCCTACCCAAAAGAAGATGGAAAATAATTTAATGCAGATGGAGGAGGAGATCGTAAAGGCACTACGAACGGTTTACGATCCTGAGATACCGGTGAATATATATGACCTCGGACTGGTCTACGATGTGGATGTGAACCACGAAACGGGGCATGTGGTGGTGACGATGACGCTCACCTCGCCCAATTGTCCGGTGGTGGACTTTCTCATCACAGATGTACAGATGAGAGTGGAGAGCGTGAAGGGAGTGAAGAGTGCCGAGGTAAAGATTACCTTTGACCCTGAGTGGCACCGGGATATGATGACCGACGAGGCGAAACTGGAGCTAGGTCTACTCTAAAGGAAGGATATGATCTACTTTGCCTCGGATACGCACTTCGGTGCCTATTACCACCAAGACCCTTTGGCTGTAGAACGGAAGTTTCTGCGCTGGCTCAAGGAGATAGAGGTGGATGCAACGCATCTCTTTCTGGTAGGTGATATCTTCGACTACTGGTTTGAGTATAAGTATGTGGTACCAAGAGGCTACACTCGTATTCTGGGAAAGCTGGCAGATATGGCGGATAACGGCGTGGAGATTCACTTCTTTACCGGCAATCACGATATATGGGTGTTTGACTACCTTCCTAAGGAGATCGGATGCCAAGTACATCGAGGTCCAACTACTTTTGAGCTGCTCGGTAAGAAGTTTTATATTGCCCACGGAGACGAGTTCATCAAGGATGATAAGGGCTTTAAGCTGATCCGGGCTATTTTCCATAATCGGATATGCCAAAAGCTATATGGGAGTCTGCACCCTTGGTTTACCGTGGGCTTCGCACACCGCTGGGCACTACATAGTCGCAAGAAAGGGGTTAAGCAACAGGAGCGACAGGAGTACCGAGGAGAAAAGGAGGAGTATCTCGTGCGCTTTGCAAAGGAATACCTAGAGGAACATCCGACCGATGCGCCCGACTTTTTTATCTTCGGGCACCGACATATTATGCTCGATCTGATGCTCACACGCCAATCTAGAGTGGTAATTCTTGGCGACTGGATCACCCACTTTAGCTATGCCCAATGGGACGGCACCACCTTTACCCTCAACTTATTTGAGGGCTAGCATATATATTATATGTATCTTTACAATGTATTAGCAATTGACTGGTTATAAACTTTTTGAATTGTGGAGATGAAGAAGATTGCTGCCATTACAATGGTGCGTAACGACAACTTTTACCTCAGACGTTGGACAGCCTACTACGGCAGAGAGCTAGGAGAGGAAAATCTATACATCTATCTTGATGGTAAAGATCAACCTATCCCAGACTGGTGCCCAAAGGCAAACATCTTCCCTATGGATCGAGTAGAAGGGCAGATCGTCTCCACAGATAAGCGACGCATACTTCTTCTTTCTGAGAAGTCCAATGAGTTGCTACAAGAGTACGACTTGGTGATAGGTGTAGATGCCGATGAGATACTCGCCGTCGATCCCAGAGTGGGAATGGGGCTACGTACATACTTAAGCCAATTGGATATAAAGGGTAGCGTATCAGGATTGGGCGTAGATGTGGGTCAACACCTCGAGAAAGAAGGGGCCATAGATGAGAGCAGGTCTTTCCTTACCCAGAGGAAGTATGCTCGTCTTTCCACCCGTTATACCAAGCCAAGTGTGAAGGCTACTACCTCTGATTGGGGCTCTGGCTTCCACAGGATACAGGGGGAAAACTTCCACATTGATCCCCATCTTTTTCTATTCCACTTCGGGTACTTTGATATGGGCCGTATTGAAGCACGCTTTGCCGATCCTGATCGCAGAGAAGGAGGATGGACCAAGCATATCAAGAAGCGCTCCAAGACCATTCGCCAAGTGACCCACCACAAAGCACACGGTTGGGAAAAGGCGACTAAATGGGCCCGCATCATGCAGAGCATCATCCGCCCACCTTACGCTTGGAATAAGCCAGCTATGCTTGGACTATGTATCATCGTAGAGATACCCGATCGCTTTAGCAAGATCGTGTAATCGTCTCATCTCTTACCTTATACTTATAGGCGAATATCCTTTATGTCTACAATAGAACAACAAAAACACATCCTCTTCATTGTGCGAGGCCTACATGATGTAGGAGGCATTGAGCGGGTCACCATTGTAGTGGCAGGTATGCTACTAACAGAGGGCTACAAGGTATCAATCCTC
>USJF01000175.1 GCA_900554935.1 uncultured Porphyromonas sp. | reverse complement strand
TTATCCCGCCCCATCTCAAATCGTAGCTCCATATCAGGATAGTAGTGAATCCACGGAGCCATATTCACCTGCCCCACCGAGTCGGATAGCGACTTTTGAGCCTCCTCTATCACCTTCTTGATGCGAGCCGAAAAGTCGTTCAGCCCGTTCTTTGCTGCGAAGTGAAGCGAAAGGTCGCCCGATGCCACCTCAGCCCCCAGTGCACTCTCCGAGCTATTAAAAGTGAGGTAACTGTTTTTAGGGTAAATGGTCCCCTTATCCGTCACTAGTACAAAGTTTTCGATCTCCCCTTGGAATCGATGCCTCTGCTTCAGATCACTCACCACCGTACTCCTCAGCTCGAGTTTGCCCGACTGCAAGATTGGCAAGTCCATCCCAATCACCGATGGAATCAGCGTATCCACCAATACATTGATACTGCCCGATATACTATCTCTCCTAAGTAAGATATCCGATTGGGCTGCCAAACGAAGCCCCTCATTCTCCGAATTGATAGCCGCAAAGAGCTGGTTTTCCTTTAGCTGAGAGAGCAACGTAATATCCCTAAGGCGGTACTGCCGGTAGCTAATGCTATCGATATCTAGGTAGAATAGGGCTCGCGAACGACGGTCAAAGAAATCCTTGCCACGTCCTTCTAGATTGATGGTGGCAGATAGCGAGCCAATTGTGTCCTTAGGAAAGAAAGGCTGTAGCTCCAGACCCTTCGCCCTAATGTCAGCAAAGTACTCATCTCTCCCGGGTCGGTAGTATGCATGCAGTGTAAGTGCACCGTGATCCGCTCCCCCTCCTGCTTGTGCCATCCTAAAGTCGGTGCGAAGTTCCTCCTGAGAGTAATGAGCCGAACCACGTAGCTCCAGCCCACTAGGCACTTGCCAACTAGAGGAAGATGGCTCTCCTAGAAGTGCTACAACCCATTTTTGAAGCTCAGCACCCGATTGGAGAGAAAAAGTAGCCTCCACACGCCTCCTCTCAGTAAGAGGTGATTCTGCCACTCCTTTCAGATCCAATGATAAAGTTCGCTTTCGCTCCATCTTCAGAGAGTAAGCTACCTGATCTTCAATAGCTCCTTTCGCCTTTAGAGCTACCTCCATAGGCTCTGAGAGAGCAACAGTTGCAGATGATGGAAGGAACGAAGTAAATCGCCTAATATCCGCTACACAAAGAGTACCACCCAATTGTACGTCAGCCTCGCCAATACTATCTGGAAGCCATCCAGCAAAAGGGCGAAGCCCTTCCCTTCAAGTGAGTTTTCCCTACATTAAGTTCTATTTCGCCCACCTCCAGGCGCTCAGCATCTTTCTTTACCGATAGGCGTCCACTCTCCAGTACTACACTATCTGGCTCATCTCCCACCGTATAGTGCACACGCTCTAGTTCAGCTGATAGATCATCGGCGCCACCATACCGCACCTTCTTACCTTTCGCTTCCGCATACCAAGGGAAGGGCAGTAGAGAGGCCAGTCCTCCTCCCTCAGGGGACGAGCTATCGCCAAGCTGAGTGACACCGGCAGCAAGGTCCACCTCCTCCACCTCGTACACCCCTTTCGCAAGGTTCACCTCCACACCACTCACCTCGCCTCGGGAGATGTAGCTATTGACCTTAAGTGGGGGGAGAGTATCCGAGGACGCAGCTGGGAGGGGGATGTAGGCAGCCACATTTTGGATCTTACCCTTCGATAGCTTCACCAGTAGCTTCGATGGCTCGCTCTCAGGTTTCGGTAGTGTATCAGTGTAAATGGTGAGATAAATGTCGCTATCGTAGAGCTCCAATTGTCCTGCATCTAGTATTTCCTTCTCTAGATCCATCTCAAGCCGATCAAGGGCCAAACGCCCTATCGCACCGCGAATCTGTATGGAGTCGTTGCTCAGCGAGAAATTAGCTCTGGCCCGCTCCAATACCACACCACTGATGGGCAAATGACCACCACGAAGGAGTGGTAGTAGACTCACATCGGCAGTAAGCAGACCAATCTCTCCAATCTCCCCTGCTTTTACCTCCTCTAGTCGAAGCCGAAGCGGAAAGGCTACTCCCACATGCTGCCATTCTAGCTCTACACCAGCACGCTCAGCCAGCTCCTGCTTCACCATCCCTAAGAGCCAGTTCTGAATAGGCGGAAGGTAAAGCAGTGCCGTCCCTAATACAAGGATGCCCACCACCGTGGCTACACTAATTCCTAGCCACTTCAATACTTTCAGCCACCATCTAGAGCGTGGTGGCTGGGACAATGCACTGGATTGTGGATCTGAGGTGGCCTCTCGGTCGGACTGCTGGGTCGAATCACTCATTGATATATATATGTGGGCAAATAGTAAATCCAATAAAGCATCGCAAAGCTAACTATTTTTATCCAGATATGCATCACCTCTCCTCGCCTAGTCAGGGGTTACGCATTAGAAAAAGTGGGTTGATCGAAATGTTAAATCACTTTCAAC
>USJF01000174.1 GCA_900554935.1 uncultured Porphyromonas sp. | reverse complement strand
TGGTGGCCGAGCCCTCCTTAGCATCCTTTACATCACTAATCAGCTCCACCGACTCCAGCCCATTAGGACTGTAGAAAACAGAGGAGAAAAACATATCCCTAAAGGCCACCCACTTAGCACGACCACTGATATTCTCCTCCACACTCTTAGAGGTGCTCAGCTTCTCCACACTACCTGATGCCGTCTCGTAAGAGATACCAGAGTAGCGTTGCTCCGTTTTCGCAGCCTTTTCATTCTGATAAATCGGCAAACTCATCACCGCATCGAGATAAGGTGCATTGGGAGCTACTACCTGATCAAAACCGTTGCTCACCATCTGCATATCAAGGAGATAGTTACTCTCTAGAGTATAGATAAAGCTCAGCGCTGCTCCACTATCACTCTTGAGCGTCATCTTCAACTGATTGGGGCCCATCTGCTCGGGCTCAAAATAAAGATCCTTGGTGCTCACCACCCTATTAGAACGAGTGATAAAACTAAACCCAAACGATGCCTCCTCAGGGCGAATCAATCGAATAGGTTGCTTTTGATAATCGCTATAAGTTTTTAGTTCACTACCCACCAAGAAACCACCTTTAGTACTAAATTGATAGGCGACACTATCATTTTCCAGTACAAAGGTACGCTCTTCTCCTGTAGTAGCCGAAGCCAACTCTCCATAGTTCATCGCCGCCTTTGCCTTCAAGATAGAGTCACGCTCCACCTCCGAAAGACCGGCTATATCCAGTTCATTACTCTCCACAGGTTGAGCCATGAGCGCCTCTGCCTCTGCTAGCTCCTGCTGGTGTACCGCAGCAATAGAATCATTGTATTTCCGCTGTGCCTCAAGCTGCTCCTTCGATGGCCTTCCCAAATAAGAGAAAACCACCAACACCACTCCCATCAGCACTATGGCTGCAATCGTATTTTTATCCATTGAAATTATTTATTTACTACCATGCTCGGCATGCTTGATCGCTGCCTTCATAAACGAGATAAAGAGAGGATGTGGATGGAGTAGCGTACTAGAGTACTCAGGATGAAACTGCACCCCAATAAACCAATCCAAGTCAGGACGCTCAATCACCTCCACCAGTCCGGTATCGCTATTCTTACCCGATAGCTTATATCCAGCTTGCTCAAAAAGCTCCTCGTATTTATTATTAAATTCATAGCGATGACGATGACGCTCACGGATGTCCAGCTTACCATAAGCCGCCGCCACCTTACTACCCTTCTCCAGATGGCACTCATACGCCCCTAGACGCATAGTACCCCCAAGGTTTACCACCGACTTTTGCTCATCCATCAAGTCAATAACAGGGTTGGCAGTATTGGGTTCCATCTCAGCAGAATTAGCATCCTCCAGACCGAGCACATTCCGTGCTCCTTCTACCACCATCATCTGCATTCCTAGGCAAATGCCAAAGGTAGGCATATTATGCTCCCTGCAATACTTAATCGCCACCAGCTTTCCCTCTGTACCTCTCGAGCCAAAGCCAGGGGCAATTATCACGCCATCCACCTTAGATAGCTGTTCAGCCACATTCTCTTCTGTCAGACTATCCGACTGAATATGTACCAAGTGGAGCTTCCGACCATTGTAGATAGCCGATTGCTGCAGCGATTCATCGATCGACTTATAGGCATCCTGTAGCTCTACATACTTTCCTACAAGAGCAATATCAATGGTCTCCTTCGCTTTTTTCATCAAGTCAATAAAGGCACGCCACTCCCTCATTTCAGGCTTAGGTCCTATCTCCATACCAAACTTACGGAGCAACACCTCATCAGCGCCTTGCTCCTGCATCACTAGTGGCACCTCGTAGATCGAAGGAACATCGTAGCTCTGCACAACTGCACGTTTCGGTACATTACAGAAGAGCGCCACCTTATTCAGAATTCCTTCATCCAGCTTCATCTCAGTGCGAAGCACCAGCATATCGGGCTGAATACCCTCCTCTTGTAGTTGCTTCACAGAGTGCTGAGTTGGCTTAGTCTTCACCTCTCCTGCGGCCTTTATATATGGCACGTAGGTAAGGTGCACCACCATACACTTATCCTCTAGCTCCCACTTGAGTTGGCGAACACTCTCAAGGAAAGGAAGGCTCTCAATATCGCCCACAGTACCACCAATCTCGGTAATCACGAAGTCATACTTACCAGTCAGACCAAGACGCTTTACATTCCGTTTAATCTCATCAGTAATATGAGGAACCACCTGCACAGTCTTGCCAAGGAAGTCACCTCTCCGCTCTCTCTGGATTACGTTTTGGTAAATTCGACCAGAGGTGACATTATTGTCTCTCGAGGTGCGGATATCTAGGAAACGCTCGTAATGACCGAGATCGAGGTCAGCCTCATGACCATCCTCAGCTACATAGCACTCTCCATGCTCATACGGGTTGAGGGTACCGGGGTCTACATTAATATAGGGGTCGAACTTCTGAATCGTCACACTATATCCACGACTCTGCAATAGCTTGCCAAG
>USJF01000173.1 GCA_900554935.1 uncultured Porphyromonas sp. | reverse complement strand
GAAGTACTCAGATACGTCTTCGTGGTACAAATACCATTGGTGGAGCTAATACAGCCCCCTTGGTGTTGATTGATGGAATTCCGGGCGAACTCGGTACTGTGGCTCCGGAAGATGTGGAGAGTGTGGATGTTGGTTATTAAGGTACCAGCAGACTGTCTTTTGCAGACCTTCGTGGGCTGTAACTGTGGGGTGCCAGCCTAGCTCCCTGTGTATCTTCCGTGAGTCTATTGCATAGCGTGTATCGTGCCCTGGTCTATCTTTTACATACTGAATCAGCCCAAGTGAGTGTCCTTCTGGATTGCCAAGTAGTCGATCCACGGATGCTATCAATATCTTTACTAGTTCGATATTTTGTAGCTCGTTGTTTCCTCCTATATTAAAGGTCTCTCCAAGTTTCCTCGACTTGATAATTAGCTCTATTGCTCTTACGTGATCAACCACATAGAGCCAGTCTCGTACTTGCTTGCCATCTCCATAGATCGGAATAGGGCGCTGATTAATGATATTACTTATCACGAGCGGAATAAGTTTCTCTGGGAATTGCAATGGGCCATAATTATTGCTACAATTACTGAGCACTGTGGGCAGTCCAAAGGTGTCGTGGTAGGCTCTTACAAAGTGGTCGGCACTTGCTTTGCTCGCAGAGTATGGGGAATGTGGGTCATACTTATGCTTTTCAGTAAAAGCATTTTCTTCTGTAAGGAGTGAACCGTATACTTCATCTGTACTGACTTGATAGAAGAGCTTCCCTTTGAAGTCTCCTTTCCACGCCTCATAAGCGCACTGTAGTAGATTAACCGTGCCAAGCACATTTGTATACACAAAGGGAAGTGGACCGCTGATGCTTCGATCAACGTGGCTTTCGGCAGCGAAATTCACTACGTGGGTTACTTGGTATTTCTTAAATAGCTCCTGTACCTGCTTGAGGTCAGAGATATCTACCTTTTCGAATCGGTAGTTGCTACACTGCTCTACCTCCTTGAGGTTGGCAAGATTACCTGCGTAGGTAAGGGCATCTGCATTGATAAATAAGTGCTCTGGATACTCAGGTACAAGGGTGAGTAGGAAGTTGGAACCGATGAAGCCGGCACCACCTGTCACTACAATGACTTTTTGATACTTGATTGTCTTCATAAAAGAGTAGTCTATAGGTGTAATGAATCTAAATTAACGCATTCTGGTCCTCTATAATATGCCCTATCAGAGTAGCACTAGAGACCTCATCAATGGCAACCCGTACAAAGTCGCCAATATGGCTCTTCTCCTTGTCAAATACTACAACCTTATTCTGCTGTGTACGGCCGTAGTATTGCGATCGGCTTTTCCTTGAAAAGCCTTCAATAAGTACCACGAACTCTTTTCCAATGTCGTTTTTATTGCTCTCGGCTTGGATTTCCTGCTGAAGGTCTATCATTGTTTGAAGCCTTTTTAGCTTTACTTCCTCTGGTACTTCATCTTCTAGCTTCTTGGCTGCGTAGGTGCCTGGACGCTCGGAGTACTTGAAAAGAAATGCAGAGTCAAACCTAACTTCACGCATAATGCTTAAGGTCTCCTCAAACTCCTTCTCTCCCTCTCCGTGAAATCCGCAGAAAATATCTGTGGAGATGCCACAATCAGGAATCAGTTCGCGTATTTTTGCAACTCGGTCAAGGTACCACTCTCGAGTGTACCCTCGTCGCATATGCTTTAATACCTCATTACTACCGCTCTGGAGTGGTAGATGTATATGCTTGCAAATGTTGGGGTATTTAGCCATCATTCGGATGGTTTCATCGGTCATATCCTTGGGGTGTGGCGAGGTGAAGCGGAAGCGGATCTTAGGTGCTGTGGTGGCTAGTATTTCGAGTAGCTTAGGAAAGTCATAAACCTCACCATCTGGTGCTGTGTATCGGTAGGGGTTAACGGTCTGACCCAGTAGAGTCACTTCTCGATACCCTAGCCGTTTCATCTCCTCTAGTTCATTGAGAATACTCTCTACCTCTCTACTTCTTTCTCTTCCACGGGTGTAGGGTACAATGCAGTAGCTACAGAATTTATTGCATCCTCGCATGATTGAGATAAATCCTGAGATATGGACACCATCAAGTTTGAGTGGAATCACATCCTTGTAGGTCTCGTCAGTGGAGAGCTCTACATTAATTGCCTTTTCCCCTGTCTCTACCGCACCTATTAGGTTGGGGAGCTCTAGGTAGGCATCTGGCCCCACTACGAGGTCGGCATGGTGTTCGTCTATAAGCTTGGACTTAACTCGCTCTGCCATGCAGCCGAGTACGCCTATGATCATATTGGGCTTGTGCTTCTTTCGGATACCATCTATCTGTGAGAGACGATTGAGTACTTTTTGCTCTGCATTATCTCTCACGGAGCAAGTGTTAAGAAGTACCACGTCGGCCTCTTCAAGTGCCTCAGTCATGGCATATCCGATGGTTTCCATAATGGCATAGACTACTTCGGAGTCGGCCACATTCATCTGACAGCCATAAGTCTCTATAAACAGTTTCTTCTCTTCTCTTTTTTCAAAAGTATCTTTATCCGATATATTTTTCAT
>USJF01000172.1 GCA_900554935.1 uncultured Porphyromonas sp. | reverse complement strand
CTGCAAGGCATCGAGCAGGATTGTCGAACCGATAAGCAATTCTTCGCCATCGACATGAAGTTTTTGTTTATCAGTGAATACTTAAGTTAATAATTATCTTGTTATAGGTTGATTTCTTTGACCTCCTTCAGGCCACCATTCATAGGGTAGAGCTCCACGGAGGTGGTGTGGCCTTTGGTATTGAAGAGCACCATATCGAGTGCCTCGAGGTTGCCTAGCTGTGCCACTGGTACCTCTCTTCTCTCTAGCACCTCTCCTCGATAGGTGATGGTGGCACGCACTGTACCAGGCACGCAATAGACTATCCCCTTGGAGAGACGACGCTCTAGTCGCTTCTGCTCCTTCTCATCAAGAGGGGCCGACTGCTCCACCACCTTTATCTCCAGGTAAATCGGTTCGCCACGAAGGTCATCTGCAGGGAGAAGCCCCTCACGAGTTGAGAAGCGAGCTACTACATGCCGCCCCTCCTCGGTTGCCGAAAGGTGGTCTGCCAGTTGCACGATTTCTTGCGACTGTCGCACCCCATTGAATTGGCGGGTATAGGCTGCCTCCTCATTATCTAGGCGCTTAACCGCTATCTCCAGAGCCTTGCCATCGGCAAAAGGTTGCTCCGACTCTCCACTCACCACTAGGTCACGGCTCTCTCGAATACGGTAGATATTGTCTGCCAGTATCTTCGCCTTTGCAGCCGCTGTGGTGGCTTGGATATATTCTAATGGAAACTTGATCTCAGGGAGTTCCTCCCACTTTAGTTCGTTACTACGCACATCGATAGGCTTAGGGAGCACCACCTCCTCTTGAAGGTTAATCCCTACCAGTACTCCATCATCAGTGAGCGAAACATTGGTGGCGGTGCTATTCTTTCGGAAGTCAATAGAAAACCTCTGCTCCTCATTGGCCACCCCTCTAGCTCCCAGCTCAATACCCTTCAGATGGTACTTGAGAGCTGGCTCCATCACCGCATTACTAGTGCCGAGATAGCGCTCCGCATAGAGCGAAAGCTCCCCTGGGATCTCTCTCGCCACCTCCGACGTCACTTGCATATAGAGAATGGTCTGCGGAAGGGCATAGACCACCCGATTATCGTTGAGCGCTCCCACGCTGTATCGCTCCACCTTCTGTGCCGTGGCACAACCGTAAGAGGTGAGGAGCACCACCAGCAGGTAGAGTATCTTGTGCGTATATAGTTTCATCTAACCTTGACCATATTTATGTTTATCCACAAAACTACCAAAAACTTTTGAGACCACCGAGATACCGCCCAGATTCCCCAATTCCGAAAGATTTCTGTATGGCAACGATTGGAGGTGACCAAAACAAGCGGTTATCGAGTTTGATACCAAAGGATTGGCGAGTTTGTAACTCAGCGATCATTGAGTTTGTAACTCAGCCATCGTGGAGTTTCGAACTCAGCGATTGCTCAGTTACAAACTTAATTTTTGGGATTTATAATACAGTGATTTATAGTTGATTACAAGCCTCTCAAATAAAATAGGCTACAGAGTCTATTGACCCTGTAGCCTATCCCTTGCTATTTAGTATCTATTATTTACGCTCCTTGTGCTTTTCCAACTGCCTTTCGAGTGCTTCACACGCCTCCACTACCGCTTCCTCAAAGCTATTGGCCTGCTTCTCGCTAAAGAGGTCAGGTCCCTTGATTGCTAGTGTGATACGGGCCTTCTTATTGTGTGCTTGCTCTGGCTTCTCCAGTGTGAGGACGATCTCTGCATCGATGATTTCGGCATAGAATCGCTCCAGTTTAGCGACACGCTTCTCTACAAACTCCTGCAACTTCTCCGTCATCTCAAAGTTGACTGCCTGTACCTTCGTCTTCATGGTTTGTTCTCCTTTCTTTACTAGCCTCCCTATTTCTAGGGTGTGCGTTATACATTTTCCGAAGCTCCTCAAAGGTGGTGTGGGTATAGACTGCTGTGCTAGAGATAGAGTCGTGCCCCAGTAGCTCCTTTACGCTCATCAGGTCAGCTCCATTATTGAGCATTGCTGTAGCAAAGCTGTGCCGCAGGATGTGCGGACTCTTTCGAGAGTATTGTGGCAATGGTGCGAGAGCCCCCTTCACCACTTTGTACACATAGTCTGCATTGGCTGGCTCATCATTGAGCAAAAAGACCTCCGTCGCCACCTTTGGACTTCTGTACCCCAAATATAATTCTATTTTCTGACAAATCAAAGGGCCAAGCGGTATAATTCGCTCTTTACTTCGTTTGCCGAGTACTTTTAGCTCCCCCTTCGTAGTATCTACATCGCCTAATTGTAGCCCGAGTAGCTCGGCCCGACGCATCCCCGTTTGGAAAAGTAGATCCACCACAAAAGCCCGTTGCCTCTCTTTCCTTCACTTGTCGGCTCTACCTCCGCCTCCTTGTAGAGGCGCTCGATATGCCGTGTGAGTAGATCTGCATTGACAAAGGTGGGTAGGTACTGCCCATCCTTCGGTACTTGTATTGCCTTAAAGGGGTTGTGCTCTACTAGCTCTATCTTCATTAGGTAGCCATAGAGGCTTCTCAATGCCGATAGTCGTCGCTTCACGCTTCGTGTAGTGTCGGGGG
>USJF01000171.1 GCA_900554935.1 uncultured Porphyromonas sp. | reverse complement strand
ATTCTCAAGTAGTGTCCCAAGTATCTCTTGCCCTAGGGGAGACTTCTCGGTGAGTTTGGAATTTGTGATCTTCTGGTGAATATCTGGGGTCATAAAGTAGCAGGCTTCAATGCAGAGTTGGCTAACCAGCTCTGTGATCTGCTTTGCGTATATTTCTCTCATATCTATGCGTTAGTATTTCTTCCCTAAAAAGTAGTATGAGTTTCGGTTATTCAATTCTTCGTGGCTCCTAGGGTCTTTATCAAGAAGCCCTATGAGGCAATAGGCATCGTATCGCTTATCGTAGAGGAGCTCTTTATGCAAAGAGAAATTCTCTATCTGACCTGTGGATCGGACGTGAATACGAGGGCCATCACAAGGTTTTATCTCATTACCCATACGTATATGGTCTTCATCGTAATAATCAATAGAGATATCCTCATTGATCAAATAAATTATTTCTGCCTCAAGACGGTCCAAATCGCTCCGTGAGAGCTTTGGGTCCTCATTGAATTTCAAGACAAAGCCCGAAGGCACATCCGCACTATAATACTTAGACATATCTAAACCGAAAAGCTTATCAAGTGCATAGCTTGCCACTTCTTCAGCAGAATGGGCCATCTTACGATAAAGCAGTGATGTGTGGACGATATTGTAGAGTGTCTGTGGTTGGGGACCAAAGATGCTGGGGCGAGTAACGATGATCTCTTCCCCTATAGCGAAAATGATATCAGCATTTCGCCCGAGTGCTTGATTGAGTAGGTTGAAGTGCTCTACAACTACTCGCTTACCCTTGTCCAAAGCCTCTTGTACGAAGTCTACGATTTCATACATCTGTGTGAAAGCAGTTTGAAATCGCATGTCTATGTGATAGGTGGAGGCTTCTCGAAGGTTATCCATTCCTTGTCTTACCTGCATAATCTTACGCGGGTCAAGGACGTCGTCATCATTGGCGAGCTCGAGACCAGGAAAGATGCCTTTGATGAGTGAACTCTTGCCACTACCAGCATCACCAATGAAGCCTATCAGCCGATCTGTAAAGCTTAGGTGAAAATGAGCCAATTGCTCACCAAGGGTAAGGAGTCTCTCCTTACCCCTGGGAGCATAGTATTGCGTGGAGACCCAATGCTCCTGCAATCGCTTTGGTTTAGCACTATGATGGTTATGCATCAAAAGTGAAATTCATAAGGGGAGCGTGCTGCTGGGCACCGTACACGTCGGTTTCTCCTAGTGCTCCACTAGGGATAGGGCGCTTGATGGTCGCCTTGACAGCCTTTGCAGGGTCGAAATAAATCACCTGTAGCACATCTTCTTCGGCAATGCCATAGAGCTTGGCGAAAGATGACTTATTTATAGGCTGGTGCTCCTTGAAGAAGTTGTATTCGTCAAAAGTTTTGAATATAACATCGAATGTGAGCTCGTATGGACCAGAGTTTTTACTTCTAATCACGGAGGCCATATCGACTAACTTATATGTTTGCATAGTTTTATCTTCCTTTAGTTAGCTACTCCATTATTGAACTGACGGTACGTGATAGGGAAGAGAGCTGTAGGGCTTTCTACCTTCATTAGGTGATAGACATTGAACTCAAATACTTCACCCATATGAGCGTCGGATGGTGAGAATGGTAGGGCAAGATTACCCGCAGTAGATATACGACCTTCGTAGCCGAAGTGCAGTAGTGTGCTACGTGCAAAGCTACAGATAGTATCTGCCTCTTGCTGAGTTGCTCCCACAGCCTCAATGATGATGAGTAGCTCTTTACCAGTATCGCACTTGACCCCTGGGAACATGTTCATCACACCGCCCTTGCCATAGACTTTGAAGTCTAGGAAGTAGTTGCTCATGCCATAGTCCTTAAAGTTATTATCGACTCTTGCACGTACTGCTTCGGTAATCTCATCTACCTTGCTGATGAAGATTGGATCAGTAACACCTGCAACAGCAATGGTACGGTATCCCACGCGCCTTACGCCCTCGAGTTTCACAAAGTAACCATCGGTTGGCTCAAATACAGTACCAGCTACACGTACCCTATTATCGGATACTTGCTCAAAGGTGGTATTATGTAGGTTGAGACATCCACCAGGACCAGGCAACATATAAGGATTAGACTTCTCATAAAGGGTATGAGCAGCAATGGAAAGGGTAGTACACTTGCGGTCTGGAGAAAGGGTCTCTAGTTCGAAGTGGTCTTTGCGGAGATAACCAAACATACAGTCGCTACCGCTACCTGGAAGTGCACAGATCGCTGCACACTCTAGAATCTTACCCATGTGGATAGCTAGGCCTTTTGGATAACCCTTAGAGATAGCTAGTGCTGAGAATACGGTTGGGTCGTAAGCACGACCAGCGAGGATAACTTGAGCACCATTGTTAAGCGCCTCAATAAATGGCTCTTCACCCATCTGAGCTACGATACGTACTGCATCGTCAATGTCCTGCTCCTTCAGCTCAGGTGCTGGAGACAGTGGAGTGATCTTACCATCCTTAAAGTACTTACGTACTAGCTCCTTATCAAACTCAGCTGAAATCTCTGCATACTTAAAGGTTAGCCCCTTAGCCTGTGCGATCTCCTCAATGATCTTGCGATTAATCTCTACGTGAGGGC
>USJF01000170.1 GCA_900554935.1 uncultured Porphyromonas sp. | reverse complement strand
TTCTTATTATTGTGGAGATAGTACGAGCGTAACTATCTATATGTTTTGAGACCGTTGTGCGATGCCAATCAGTGGTATTACTTTTGATCCTTTCGCACGATCATGTGAGTAAACAGCAGTGTCATGTGCTCCTACCTGTAGGGACTTGGATTAATTTCCTTACTCTAACCATTAGTTTCATCGTAATGGCTCTGTGTGTAATTCCTATTTCCTTCCTCATTTTCGTAAGATAAGATACCTATCTCAGCTATGGATTTGATGCATTGTCGAGTTCGTATCTCGGACCTCGACGAGTTAGGAACTAAGTGAACATTGAGTTTGTAACTAAGCAATTGTTAAGTTTCGAACTTGATGATTGCTTAGTTACGAACTAAACTTTTGACCAAATATCCAGTGTGACTTATCTCTGATTGCAAGGCCTTTTGAAGAGGTGAGAAAATCACTCAAAGCTCATCTGCAATAACATACTAAACTATTCTCTCCAGAAAAACGACAGGGGTTACGCATATGCGTAACCCCTGGTCCAATATGTGAGTGTTACACGAAGATGAGCTGCGGTGTTGCTTAAGCATTGCATCTCATCCTTCGTGCAACACACTCTATTAATCAATTCATTGACCAGATTTCATCATCAGTAGGGACGTGGATGGTATCGGACATCCGTGCAATACGTGTGATATTGAGTAGATGCTTATAGGTCAGGTTCTCTGAGATTGAGTTGTTCCCCCAAGTGCCACAACCTAGAGTAGTGGTTACAGATAGACCATTTTGGATAGAACCACCAGCAGTGATAGAGCAAGGGGCATTGACGATGAGTCGAGAAACCTTGATGTCGTTACCGGCCTTGATGATATTACCTTGGTTATTGGAGTGAATACCAGCTGAGTGCCCGCTTCCCTCCATATTAAGGTTGGCGTTGGCAAGAGCTATTGCTTCGTCGAAGTGATCGTAAGGGAGACAGGTCATTACTGGACACATTTTCTCCTTGCAGATAAGATCGGCTTGAGCTACTCCCTTTGCAGGTACTACTAAAATACGGGTGTCTTTTGGAATCTCGATGCCCGCCATTTTGGCGATGATCTCTACGTCCTTACCCACTACATCTTTACTAATAGTCCCATTTACAAATATGGTATTGACCATTTTATCGTGGTACTCTTCGGGTACGAAGTAGGCTCCATTGCGCTTGAAAGCCTCAAAAATCTCCTCCTTATACTTCTTTGGGTAGATGAAGCACTGCTCTCCAGAGCAGATGATCCCATTATCAAAGGCTCTACCCTTGATGATGATCTTGGCGGTTTCATCAAAGTCATTGATGTTTTCATCAATAATAACCTGTACGTTTCCAGCACCAACACCGAATGAAGGTTTGCCAGAAGAGTAGGCGGAGTGTACCATCCCCATCCCACCAGTAGCTACTACTACGTCTACAAGCGACATCAGTTCTTGTGTCTCATTTAGACCAGGTTCGGCTAGGTATTGTACTAGGTTTTCAGGGACTTTATGCTCTTTCAGTACCCCTTTGATTAGTTCAATAGCATGTCCAGAGCAGTTCTTGGAGCGTGGGTGTGGAGATACGATGATAGCATTCTTTGTTTTGAGTGCAAAAGCAATGTTGGCCATAGGGGTCACGATAGGATTCGTTGTAGGAGTGATAGCGGCTACTACCCCTACCGGCTTTGCTATCTTAATTAATCCCGTGCCTTCTTCAATGTCTATTACCCCCATAGTTTTCTTCCCTTGGAGGTTCTGCCATACGCCTTTGGACTTATTGCGGTTCTTTGCCACCTTGTCCTCGTAACGTCCCATGCCGGTCTCATCTACTGCCTCTCGTGCAAGTATCTCTGCGTTGTCATAGATTACCTTGCAGAGTGCCTTAACTACGCTGTCAGTACTCTTTTGATCGAACTTGCGCTCAAATTCTTGCTGTGCCACTTTAGCAAGTGCCACCATTTCTTTTATTTCCATAATGTATTGTGATTAGTGAGTTATAGTTCTTAGAATAGTTTCTTATAAATATCTCTGATCTCATCTCTGCTGAGTGCCACGTAGTTATTGGCAAGTAGTCGCTGTTGGGTCGCGAGGACGGCATCAGCAAAGCCCTCTATCTCCTCCTCCTTCATGCCATAAGTGTGTAGTGGATTCTTGGAAATAAGTGCCGAGAGAAGGTGATCTATTTCTGCAAAAACCTCCTCTGGTGTGCACTGTAGTTCCTTAGATAACTTCTGCTTTAGCTCTGCGATGCGCCCATTGGGGTTCTTACGTTCATAGGCCATAAATACCTCGGTAAAGAATTGGTAGTTAGCTTCGCCATGAGGGACATGGTAAGCGCCTCCGAGAGGGTAGGAGAGAGCGTGGACTGCACCAACTCCAGCATTGCCAAAGGCGATGCCAGCAAAGTTGCTCGCCATAATCATCTTTCCCATTACCTCAAATCGATATTCCTCACCTTTTTCCTTGATCTGGCGGAATACATCAATAATGATTCGCCAAGCTGCTTCACTAAATAGCTCGGTATAGGGATTGGCCTTAGGTGAGACGTAGGACTCTACTGCGTGGATCAATGCATCAATAGCGCTACAGGCGTAAAACTTAAAGGGGAGTCCTTTCAGTA
>USJF01000169.1 GCA_900554935.1 uncultured Porphyromonas sp. | reverse complement strand
TGATGAGCGACTTTCGTGCCCTACGATTGTCCACCGAGCATAGAAATTGCTCCAGTGCCTCCCCCTCCAGTTGGTCCCTCTCCTCTAGCTTGAGCCAGTGCTCTATATCAGTGAGGTAGGCGCCGATCGATAGGGCCGACATCCCCTTTTCATACTGTAGATATCGCTTATATCGCTCTAGTATTCCATCCATCATACCCCAAAGTTACACTTTTTTGGTAAGTTTGTATGCCTATAGTAGATAATACTGATCAAAAATATATATTACGAATACAAAAACTCAAGCATTATGCAACTACTAGAGAAGATTGTGGCCAATGCGAAAGCGGCCAAGCGTCGCATCGTATTGCCAGAGGGGCTGGAGGAGCGCACACTACGTGCTGCCGATAGAATTTTAGCCGAAGGTGTAGCCGACCTAATCCTCATTGGCAACCCTGATGAGATTAAGGCAAAAGCCAAAGAACTGGGACTAACACACATCGCCACAGGGGCTACACTCGTTTGCCCTAAAGGTAATCCCGATAAGGAGAAGTACGCCAATATCCTATTCGAGCTACGCAAGAATAAGGGAATGACGATAGAAGAGGCAACGGCTCTAGCCGAAAACCCACTCTATCTAGCTTGCCTTATGATCAAAGCTGGAGACGCAGA
The DNA here is from genome assembly GCA_900554935.1 of uncultured Porphyromonas sp. Taxonomy (GTDB): domain Bacteria; phylum Bacteroidota; class Bacteroidia; order Bacteroidales; family Porphyromonadaceae; genus Porphyromonas_A. Next base: position 1,989 of record USJF01000169.1, on the reverse strand, counting down.
TGGAGAGGTGGCTGGTGCCCAAAACACCACTGGCAATGTACTTCGCCCTGCCCTCCAGATTATCAAGACCGCCCCTGGTATCAAGGTAGTGAGCGGTGCCTTCATCCTACTCACTAAGGCCTCTCAATATGGTGCTGATGGGACCCTCGTCTTTGGCGATTGTGCTGTGATGCCTGCACCTACAGCTGAGGAGCTAGCTCAGATAGCTGTCTCCAGTGCGACTACCGCCAAGACCCTTGTAGGGATTGAGCCAAAGGTAGCGATGCTCAGCTTCAGCACCAAGGGTAGTGCTAAGCATGAGAATGTAGACAAGGTGACAGAGGCGACTCGCCTAGCTCAAGAGCTAGCCCCCGAGCTTGCTATTGATGGTGAGCTACAAGCCGATGCAGCGCTCGACCTTAAGACCGGTAGCAGCAAAGCACCAGGTAGCAAGGTGGCAGGGCACGCCAATGTGCTGATCTTCCCCGACCTTCAGTCGGGCAATATCGGCTACAAGCTAGTGCAACGTCTTGGCGGTGCCGAGGCAATTGGCCCTATCCTACAGGGTATCGCCATGCCAGTCAACGACCTAAGCCGTGGTTGCTCCGTAGAGGATGTCTATTATATGGTAGCCATCACCAGCAACCAAGCAACTGCTGCATTGAATAATAAGTAACCGAATAAGAGAAAGAATACATTATGAAGATATTAGTGCTAAACTGCGGGAGCTCGTCGGTAAAGTATAAGCTCTACAATATGCAGAATGAGACAGAAATCACCAGCGGAGGCGTAGAGAAGATCGGTCTACCCGACTCTTTCCTAAAGTTCAAGACCGCCGATGGTGAGAAAGTGGTGATTGAGCATAATATGCCTACCCAAAAGGAGGCAGTAGAGCTGATCCTAGATACCCTGATCAATCCTAAGTACAGCTTCATCAAGAGCTACGAAGAGATTGGAGCGGTAGGGCACCGAGTAGTGCACGGTGGTGAGAAGTTTAGCGAGAGCGTACTGATTGATGACGAAGTGCTCAAGGCAGTCGATGAGATCAGCGTATTGGCACCTCTCCACAATCCTGCCAACCTCAAGGGCGTCGATGCCATCACCAAGTTGCTCCCCAATGTAAAGCAGGTAGCAGTCTTTGATACCGCATTCCACCAGAGCATGGAGCCCGAAGCCTATATGTATGCACTTCCATATCGCATGTATCGCGATCTCAAAGTGCGTCGCTACGGCTTCCACGGTACCAGCCACCGCTACGTAAGCCAGCGTGCGTGCGAGATCCTAGGCCTCGACTACCACAAGGCCAAGCTCATCACTTGCCACATCGGTAATGGTGGTTCAATCACAGCTATCAAGGGTGGAAAAGTACTAGATACCTCTATGGGATTGACCCCAACCGAAGGCCTAATGATGGGTACTCGTACCGGTGATGTAGACCCAGGTGCTCTCGCATTCATTATGGAGCAAGAGGGGCTAGATGCCAAGGGGCTAAGCAAGTTGATCAATAAGGAGTCGGGCGTCGCTGGCTTCTCCGAGATCTCTAGCGATATGCGCGACCTAGAGCAGGCCATTGCAGAGGGCAATGAGAGAGCCAAGCTCACCCTAGCTATGTACGACCACCGCATCAAAAAGTATGTAGGCGCCTACCTAGCACTGCTCAATGGCGCCGATGCTATCATCTTTACCGGCGGCGTAGGTGAGAACCAAGCTAGCACTCGTGAGTATGTGTGTAGAGATATGGAGTATGCTGGTATTGAGATCGATAAGGAGCTCAATAATAGCGTAAGAGCCAAAGAGGTAGTCCTCTCTACCGATCGTAGTAAGGTGAAGGTACTCATCGTACCTACCGATGAGGAGTTGCTAATCGCCCGCGATACCCTCGCCCTCGTGAAGTAATTACTCCTTATATATATATGTATAGCCCCCGTGGTAAAAACCGCGGGGGCTTTTTTTGGGTATGACGGGCATGTCATACATCTGTGGTGAAAGTCCACCCGGGGCGTAGTTGCC
>USJF01000168.1 GCA_900554935.1 uncultured Porphyromonas sp. | reverse complement strand
GCACGGACACTCCCTTGTGTATGGCACTGCGGGCAATTGCCAAGCTGTCGCCGAGTGCGCCCTCTTAGGATCAAGTAAAGCGGAAGGAGGAAGATAAGCGCGGGGAAGATAAGCCATTGCCACATCTGCCTAGGTAGAGAGAAATTGTGACTAAGTAATGAAACGCGTAATGCTGGCTCCTTCAGCATTCGCCAGCGTGCCCACACTCCAGTTCCAAAGATAAGGCCAACGATGATTGAAAAGTAAAGATAGCCCCGCAGTAGGCCTTCAAGCGACTTACTCTGCTCCATTTCACTACCAAATTGCTGATTACCACTATTGCGGGCCTCGTACCCTTCGGTAAGTATTTGGTCGATCGCCCCTATCATCTGTAGGAACCCTTCGGCATCTCTCCCCTCCGATATTGCAGGGAGGAGGTAGCGATTGGTGAGCCGTTTAGTAGTGATATCAGGGAGTGGCCCCTCTAGTCCATAGCCAGTCTCGAGGCGGATAATTCGCTCGCCCTTTCGGCCGAACTTATAAAGAATGAGCAGCCCATTATTATCCTCCCGCTTACCGATGCCCCAAAGCTCGAAGAGTTTTACGGCGAAGGCCTCAGGATCGTCATTTTCTATCCCTGGTAGCACCACCAGTACCACCTCCACCGTATGCTTTTCTCGAAGCTGGTATAGGGCATCATCCAATGTAGCACGCTCTTTGGGCGTAAAGTAGCCCTCGGGGTCGCTCACAAAGTGGTGGCTATCCTGTAGCTGTACATTGGGCACCTCACTAGGAGTATACTCCCTTGCCCAGCTCCCCGATGAGAGAGCTAGTAAGGCAATAAGAGTGATGAGCCACTGCCTAGTCATCTGCTCCTGCTAGAAAGCAACGACTGGTGCCACCTCAGCGCCAGCGACAGATTCGAAGTAGGCTTGTGGCTTAAAGCCAAGGATATTGGCAAATATATTGCGTGGGAACTTTCGGATGTAAATGTTGTATTCCTTGGCCGTCTCATTGAAGCGCTGGCGCTCGGTAGTGATTCGATTTTCCGTCCCCTCTAGCTGTGTCTGTAGCATCTGGAAGTTTTCATTGGCCTTGAGCTCGGGATATTGCTCGGCGACCACCATTAGTCGCCCCAGGGCTTGTGAAAGGTTGTTTTGCGTCGCCATATACTTCTGCAGTGCCTCATCGGTCAATTGGCTGGGATCGACTGTCATCTGAGTCGCTTTTGCCCTTGCCTCGATCACGTTAGTGAGTGTCTGCTCTTCGTGCGTTGCATACCCTTTGACGGTATTCACTAGGTTGGGAATGAGGTCGGCACGCCTTTGGTATTGGTTTTCCACCTGGCTCCAAGCTGTGCGAACCCCCTCTTGCTTCTCCACCATATTATTATTGGCCGAGATTCCGAATCTTGCGACCATCAGTACTACTACAGCTAGTACCACAATGGTAATAATCGTCTTTTTTTTCATCTCCTTATTCTATTATTAGGTTATTCACAAATAACAATCTCCTCTCTCTCGATCTTACGATTGCAGTAGTGGCATTTCAGGATCCCCTCCTGTTTGTTGATCACATGATAGCGACCCTTCATCGGCTCATTATTGGAGATACATTTTGGATTGGTACACTTCACCAGCCCATTAATTTCCTCAGGGAGGTCCACTTTGATCTTCTCCACCACTTGGTAGTCGCGAATTACGCTGATGACCACCTCCGTAGAGACGAGTGCCAGCATATTCACCTCCTCTGGGGTGAAGTGCTTCTCCTCCACCTTGATAATTCCCTTACGCCCTAGCTTCTGGCTCTTGTAGTTTTGCCCTATCGTAAAGGGATATTCCAAGTCAAATAGCCGGAGTAGCTTCACCACCTTCTGTAGCTTCTCCACAGGGATATGGTCTATCACCGACCCATTCTTGATCGCTTGTACCCGTAGCTTACCTTTTTCGATCTCTGCCATAGCTCATTAATCTTTTACCTCAATTCCAAGCGCTCTACATATCAATGCTTCACGCACAAACATTCCATTCACCGCCTGTCTAAAGTAGTAAGCATAAGGGGTATCATCCACCTCCTGGGCTATCTCATTGACCCTAGGAAGTGGGTGTAGGATACGCATCGATGGCTTTGCCTGCTGTAGCAAAGCACAATCGAGTACAAAGGTATCCTTCACCGCCTCGTAATCCTCCTCATCCAGGAAGCGCTCTCTTTGCAATCGGGTCATATAGACGATATCGCTCTCCGCTATCACCTCGGGCGTTAGTTCGTGGTAATACTCGGCTGGAATACCGTGCTCCTCGCAATACTCTACATACTCCCTTGGTAGCTCCAACTGCTTAGGTGCCACAAAGGCAAAGGAAGGGTGGTAGTGCGAAAGCCCCTCGATGAGGGAGTGGACGGTACGCCCATACTTGAGGTCGCCTACCATCGTCACCTTTAGGTCGGTAAGCTTCCCTTGCGTTTTGCGGATAGAGTAGAGGTCTAGCATCGTCTGGCTAGGGTGTTGATTGGCACCATCACCCGCATTAATTATTGGGCGCTTCGATACTTCGCTAGCATAGAGGGCTGCTCCCTCTAGGTTGTGTCGCATCACAATAAGATCGGCATAGCCCGAAACCATCTGTATAGTATCCTTGAGCGTCTCGCCCTTTACCGAACTACTATTCTTTGCATCCGAGAAGCCAATCACACGCCCCCCTAGCCTATTTACC
>USJF01000167.1 GCA_900554935.1 uncultured Porphyromonas sp. | reverse complement strand
AAACGACAGTCGAATACATGTAAATAATGATTATGGTGAAACGATTTTATTCATCCATTTCGGTAGCAATGCTCATGGGTCTATTGCTTGCTACCCTCACCTCATGCGGTGGAAAAGACCCCAAGGAAGTGGCCGAAGAGGCAGTAAATGCAGAGCTCAAAGGCGATCTCGAGACCCTCTACGGGCTCCTCTCACAAGAGGATAAAGATGCGATGACACTCGAAAACTTCAAGAGCTTCTACACTATCCCCGACGAGCTATCCGATGCGATAGAGCTACTCCCCGAAGTAAAAGAGTCCATCAAGGTAGATAAGTTCACCAGCAGCGTCAATGGCGAAACAGCCACCGTCACCTACTTCATCTACCTTCCCGACCTAGAGAAGATCGGCAGCCTTTCATTAGAGGATGCCAAGCAAATCCTCTCCATGAAGAGCCACCGTCTCAAAGACCTTCCAGAGGATATTCAGAATAAGATTAAAGAGTCCGTCCAAAAAGATGGAGTCCCCACTCGCAGCTACGATCGAAGCATGAAGCTAAAGCGTGAAGGCGACGAGTGGAGGGTATTTATGGACCTAGCCAATCAGGTCAATGCCCGTATGGTAAAGTCAGTTTATGTACAAAACAATTGATAAAGTAGATCATTCATGGCAATCGTAACAAGCGACAACAAGCCCTACGTAGTAGGAGTAGATGTAGGAGGGACCAATACCGTATTTGGCATCGTTGATGCCAGAGGTACCATTATCCGAAGCGACAAGATCAAGAGTACCAACCACGTCAAAGTGGAGGACTACGTCAAAGAGCTAGCCGACTCCATCATCAGCCTAGCCAATGATGCTGGCGGTATCGACCAAATACACGGCGTTGGCGTTGGTGCTCCCAACGGCAATTACTTCACCGGTTCCATTGACTTTGCTCCCAACCTTCTTTGGAAAGGGCGTATCCCTATGGCCTACCTCCTCAGCGAGGCACTCAACGGCATCCCAGTGGCGCTCACCAACGATGCCAACGCTGCCGCTATCGGAGAGATGACCTACGGTGCCGCTCGTGGTATGAAAGACTTTATCGAGATCACCCTCGGCACAGGACTAGGTAGTGGTATCGTAGTGGGTGGCAAACTAGTCTACGGTCACGATGGCTTTGCCGGAGAGATCGGACACACCATCATCCGCCGCAACGGTCGCTCCTGTGGCTGTGGCCGTTTTGGCTGCCTCGAGACCTACTGCTCCGCCACTGGTGTAGCGCGTACTGCCAAGGAGTTCCTCACTGCACGCGAAGATGATAGCCTCCTTCGCACACTCGATATTGCGGAGATCACCTCCAAAGACGTTTACGATGCAGCAGTTCAAGGCGATAAGCTAGCTCTCGATGTCTTCGAGACCACCGGAGCCATCCTAGGAGAGGCTCTTGCCGATTCCGTAGCTTACACCAGCCCAGAGGCGATCATCCTCTTCGGCGGTCTGACCAAAGCAGGGAGCATCCTACTGGAGCCAGTAAAGCGACACATGGAGCAAAATCTACTGGCTATCTACAAAGACAAAGTGAAGATCCTTGTGAGCGAGCTCAAAGAGAGCGATGCTGCAGTCCTTGGTGCTAGTGCACTAGGCTGGGAGGCCGATCGCAAGCTACTCACACTACTCACAGAGTAGCCCAAGCAAGACACTTCATGAGCTAATAGATCACCTAGAGCTTATCCTCTCGTCCACCGACAGAGATAGCTCTAGGTGATTTTTTTATTACCCCACCACTTACATGCCCACAAGATACAGTAAATACGCTCTACTTCTCTGCCTACTTCTATCACTCACCCAAAGGCTACACGCACAAAGCGATAGCCTACCTAGGAGATGGCAGATAGAGGTCACTTTCGACTACCTTTTTGATAATAAAGAGTTCGAGACAAGCCCCATCGGAGAGTCCTACACCCTAGCAGGTGTCTGGGTAAGGCCAACCCTCTCCCTCGGACTAGGCAATAACAGCGAGCATCGACTCTACCTTGGCGCCAACCTCCTCAAAGAGATGGGCACACGAAAGGTGATAGATACCGCCCACCTCACCGCCTACTACCAGATACAGTACCAAGGATGGGAGGCAAGGATAGGGCTATTTCCAAGCTACTACGTCACAGACCACCTCAGCGAGCGATTCTTAGAGCGAAAGGCACAATTTCTACGCCCCATCATGAATGGGATACAGCTCTCACAGAGAGGAGACCACCACTTCGTCAACCTTTGGCTAGACTGGCTCACTAAAAAAGGAGCCACCGACCGAGAGCGCTTCCATGCAGGCCTCACCACAAAGTACCACAGAGGCATATTTGTCGCTGAGAGCAATCTCCGGATGATGCACCTTGCCACCAGCGACGTAGCCAATACCGTCCTTGACGACCTTCAGGGCGAGCTGCTCCTCGGCATCCAGAGCCACTTCGCCACCTTTAATTACGGCATAGCAGTAGGTCTGTACAGCACCATCGAGCGTGATCGCTACGAACTAAAGTGCTATCGCAACATTGGTGCACTAGGCACCTTTAATGCCGATTGGAAAAAGCGGATCGGCCTCAATGGCTACATATATTACGGCACCGGACACCAGCAGATGCGAGGGCAATATGGGTCACTCCTCTACTTCGAGCACCCCATGCTCCAAGCCCCCCTCTACCTCCAAACCGTAGGCTACTGGCAGATCTTCGACACCCACTTCAGAGGGAAGCTCTCTGGCCACTGCGCCATGCGACTAGAGCTAGGGCTCCACTTCCTCCCCAGCGCCCTATCCAGCCACCAAGCCCTCACCCTCTCAGTACAAATACCGTAGTGCCTCAATAAGCATCACTATCCACCAGATTATCAATAGG
>USJF01000166.1 GCA_900554935.1 uncultured Porphyromonas sp. | reverse complement strand
GGGCCGTATGATTATTGTAGCTACCATAGAAGTACTCAGGAATATAGATATTCTTCGCCCACACCTCGCCACGATCCACGATACAAAAGGTATCCACGAGCGAGGCCTTACCCAAGCGTAGCGACTTTATCTCGGTCCCTAGCAACACCATTCCAGCCGTGTAGGTATCGAGTATCTCATAGTCAAAGGTAGCCCGTCTATTCTTGATCAATACACGAGTCCCAAACTTCACCTTATCTTTATTCTTCTTCGCCATAGCTCCGCAAAGTTAATAAATTCCACCGACACCACCTATCACTTTACCGTCTTAAGAGTGCAACCAAGTTGCGGGTGATAATGGATAACTTTGCGACGTAAAGGATAAAATCCTACACCATATATAGTATATCTTTATGAGACGATTATTATTATTGATACCCCTACTACTGGCAGGGTTTATAGCTACTTCAGCACAAGAGCTTCGTGGCATAGTACACGACGAAGCAGGGCTACCACTGCCCTACGCTACCATTAAGGTAAAGAGCATCGACGGAGGCAATGTGATCACCGGAGGCGTAACCCGAGAGGATGGCTCCTTTAGCCTACAGATAGCCAATCAAAAGCTACCACTACTCCTCGAAGCTAGCCTGATAGGCTTTGCACCAAAAGAGATCAAGTGCGAGAGCTTCACTAGCTACAAGATCGCACTCAAAGAGAGTGCCCTACAACTTGAGGAAGTTTCCGTCACCGCCAATCGTATTGTGCACCGAATGGTAGCCGGTGGCATCAGCACCTCCATTGAGGCTTCTCCACTCGCCAACCTCTCAGACGTCTACAGCGTCCTAAGGGGCGTGCCACTAGTGGAGATTGAGGGCACAGAAGTGCGAGTAGCAGGCAAGGGGACACCCATTATCTATATCAATGATCGGCTGATGACCGATCCCAACCAACTACGCAATCTCAAGCCCTACCTTATCCGTGATATCGAAGTGCTCACCAATCCTGGAGCGAGATACAGCTCCTCTACAGAGTCGGTGATCAAGATATATACCAAGCGAGAGCAGGGAAGCGGACTTAGTAGCGAAGCAAAGGTAGGTCTCTTCAATCAACTTGGTAGCCCGATAGGCTACCAGCCCTATCTCCACTTCAATTATCGCCTAGATAATTGGGACTTCTTCCTGAGTGCGATGTACCAAGACAATCAGACCAATCACTCTTTCCCTTCCCTCCGCACGCACGGTAAGACCGATAAGAGCGAGTGGATCAATCAATCTACCACCAAGCATATTGAGGGCGAACAAACACAGGAATATACCATCGGCATCAACTACGAAGACGAGTTGCAGAGCATGGGCTTCAGGTATCGTATCGCAGGCACAAGAGAGGACTCCTGGATGTACTCCGACCTTACAAGCCACCATATCGTACCCCTACCAGAAGCCGAAGAGCGCTTTCGCACCAAGTCGCAGACCTTTAAGCCATGGAATCTATCACACCGACCCAATCTTTACTACCTCCGCAAACTAGGAGAGTGGAAAGCTCAGATCGACGTCGACTACTACCAGACTAGTATGAGCCACTCCACTGAGACAATCCACGAAGGAGAAGGTGCAGGCAATGAGTATAACCTTCCAATCAAAATCAATGAACATGGAGCTAAGTACCAATCGGCAGGAGCAAGGCTCGACTTTAGTGGGCCACTCTGGGGCGGACGCTTAGAAATAGGTGGTGAGTACACGAGAGTCCACAATAAGTTTTACAATCATCTCGAGAAAAGCCTCAACCTCACCAACCTCGATACCGAGCAGCGAGAGCAGCTCCTAGCCCTCTACCTAGAGTACCAGCGCGAGATAGCCTCCGAATGGAGCCTCACCGCAGGCCTACGTATGGAGCACCTCCAGAATAAGTATATAGACAAAGGAATAGTAGACCCCAATAAGAGTCATACCACCACCAATCTATTCCCCACACTTGCCCTCACAGGCCGTCTTTTGGGTGTCCGTACCGAACTCTCCTTCAGGAGTCGAATCCACCGACCAAGCTACATACAGCTACAGCCACAATATCTAGTCGTGAGCCGATACGAGTACAAAGTCGGCGACCCCAACCTCAAAGACGCCATCGACTACTCTACCTCACTCACGCTCAATAAGAGCTGGTTCACTACCATCCTCAGCCATACCTATAGCCGCGACTGCCTCACCCCAGAGACAGGGCTATTCATCGATCCTAACACTGGAGAGGCAAGCCCTTATATCACCCTCTTCAAGACTGTCAATGCTCCACCACACCACGGCCTCACAGCAGCGATGGTCGCCAGTCCTACCATCAAGTGGTGGAAGCCCACCTTCACCCTACGCCTCTCCAAGATGATCGGCTACGACCTTTGGCACTTCGAGGAGCGGATCACCAAGCGCCGGGCTACCCTTGCCCTCAGCGTGGCCAATCAATTCACACTCCCCAAAGAGATCAGTCTCGTCTTCAATATAGGCTACACCCCATTTGGCAACGAAGATAATATGGAGTTCACCGCCCCCATTCTCACCAGCTACGCCGAGATCTCCAAGCAGTGGCTCAAGGAGAAGAACCTCCTCACCACCCTCTCCGTAAGCAACCTCTTCAATACTACCCACTCCGTACGTACTGCCACCCGACATAGCGTGATGGAGTCGACCGAGTACGTGCCACCACGCATCGCCTTTACCATCTCCTACCGCTTCAATAGCTCCAAGGATAAGTACCGCGGTACAGGTGCCCTCGAGTCGGTCATCGACCGTATGTAGTAAGGCCTTCTCTAATCTACCATCAGCTATAAATCATTGGGTTATACCCCCCCCAAAAAAATGAGTTTGTAACTAAGCGATCATTGAGTTTGTA
>USJF01000165.1 GCA_900554935.1 uncultured Porphyromonas sp. | reverse complement strand
GTTGGAATCAGCCCTTATCTTTTACCATCAAAAAAAACTTCCCCGGACAGCAATGCTAAGCAATCGTGTTGTTACAAACTAAGCGATCGTGGAGTTACAAACTCAACTTCCGCCCTCGTAACCCAATGATTAGAAGCTGTTTGTAAAATGCCTTTGGACGGTGTGTCATTCCTTCAAATATCATCTGTATTAAATACATTGATCCTATTACCTTCGCCCCTCAAATAATGGGTATATAACCTTCTTTTCGACTTTATCTAACTTCCAGAATTGAGGCACGACTTCTATAGAAGGGCTATTTGCTCAAAAATGCTTACCTTTGTGAGAATTAAATATAGTGAGTGAGACACAGGAGAGTCGAAAGTGATGAGAGCTAAAACCAGTGAGGGGAGTGTAGGAGTATTGGGCAATAGTGGAGTGCTCGATTTTGTGGTGGCAGCAGCACGCTATTGTGCTTTGGTGGAGCCGACCACTACCCCGATTTGGACGCGAGAGACATTGGAGGAGTGCCGACAAGTATTGGCCGATCTCTATGCCGATGCCCTTCGCCTACCTACTTGGCCTGTGGATGCTTTTGGGGAGACAACTGGTGGCTTCGTTACGGAAGAGGCGTACGAGGCGGTGCGACAGCGCTTGGTGGGGGCTTTGGGAAGCTACGATTACTTCCTTGATGCTGAGGAGGAGGCGATGAAGTACTCTGAAACTCCTATAGGGGTGAGTAGTGCTGAGCTACTTGCCGATCTTTACCAAGTGTTGGGCAACTTTACGTGGGTAATGCGTGGTGGCAGTGAGCGAGCTATGTATCAAGCGGTAGCAGAATGTCGCTACTCAATGGAGGAGCGGTGGGGAGAGCTTCTTCTGACGGTCTTGAGGCAGTTGCATCGCTTGTGTTTGGATCCTCTTTTTGAGTTACAAAGCGGTGATGGTGGGGGTGAGGATGATAGATGATGGAGGTGATAGCGAGAAGTAAAATCAGTAATGAGGAGCTGAGGACTCTGGAGGCGGAGGTGCTGGAGGTGCCTTTGGTGGTGCTTTCGCATGAGAGTTCGCCAGAGGAGATTGCCACCTTGTGTGCAGAGCTCTCTAAGGGGGTAAGTGTGCTGGGACTGGATACTGAGACCAAGCCAGCTTTCACAAAGGGGTGTAGACACAAGGTGGCGCTTTTGCAGATTGCTAGAGCCGATATGGTGCTACTGATTCGTCTGGAGCCTGAGCTCTCTCAGGAGCAATTGGCACCGGTGCGGAAGCTGCTCGAAAGTGGGCGGATCACTAAAGTCGGTGTGGGGATTGGGGATGATGCCAAGGGGCTTTGGGCTGATCATCAGCTTCGACTACGGCGGATGGTAGATCTCCGCCTTCTCTCTAAGGCGGCAGGGGTGGAGGTGCTTTCGCTCTCTAAGCTCTATGCGGTGCTCTTTGGTAAGCGGATTAGCAAGGGTCAGCGTCTCTCTGATTGGGAGCGTGAGGAGCTAACAGAGGCTCAGATGGATTACGCTGCACTCGATGCCGTGGCGGGGCTTCGGATCTATCGGGCACTGGAGGGGTGGTTGAATGAAGAGATGTATCGTGATTTGGAGACACTGCCGAAGGGGCGGTCGCAAGAGCCAAAAAGGGCTAGAAAAGGTGTAGCAACGAGAAAGCGCCAAGGAGGGGAGGCACGGAAAGTAAAGAAGTAACTAGGTGGTATGAAACAGGTACAACTAAAAGCGGGGCGAGGAGCCTCTATCGAGCGTCGGCATCCTTGGATCTTTTCGAGGGCACTTCTCCCTACTAAAGGGCTAGAGATGGGTGACCTTGTGGAGGTGCTAGATAGCGAAGGGCACTTCTGTGGAAGGGGCTACTATGAGGGAGGTACCATCGCGGTACGTATGCTTACGTTTCAGGAGGGGGAGCTGGTGGATGCTTCTTTGTGGCAAAGACGCTTTGAGGAGGCTATGGAGATGCGTAGGGCACTGGGGCTTTTGGCTTCGCCACGTGAGGGCTTTCGCTTGGTCTATGGTGAGGGAGATGGTCTGCCTGGTCTGATTGTAGATCTCTATGGTGGTGTGGCGGTGATGCAGGCTCATACGCTCTCTATGCACTTGAGGCGTAGGGAGCTGGCGGAGGCATTGGTCTCTGTACTTGAGGGGCGAATAGTGGCAGTTTACTATAAGTCATCGGATTCTCTGCCTATGGTGGAGGGGGTGGTGGATGAGTTGCTCTACGGCTCTATTGAGGAGGTGGAGCAGGTGGTGGCTGAGGAGCAGGGAATTTGCTTCTCTCCAGATATCTTGAGAGGACAAAAGACGGGATTTTTCCTGGATCAGCGTCAGAGCCGAGCGAGGGTAGGAGCCTTGGCGCGAGGACGCAAGGTGCTGAATATGTTTTGCTACACAGGTGGCTTTTCGCTCTATGCCTTGAGGGGCGGAGCGGAGCGTGTGGTGTCGCTGGATAGTTCGCCTAGAGCTATGGATCTACTTGAGAGTAATCTGAAGCTCAATTTTGGTACTCTTCCTGACTGCCACGAGTCGGTGGTAGGGGATGCTTTTAAGTATCTCTATGATATGGAGGAGGGGACTTTTGATATGATCGTTTTGGACCCACCTGCTTTTGCCAAAAGGCGGGAGGTGTTGCGTAATGGCTTGCAGGGCTATCGTAAGCTAAATAGTGTGGCACTACGTAAGATCGCAAAGGGCGGTCTACTCTTTACCTTCTCTTGCTCGCAAGTGGTGGGGGTAGAGGAGTTTCGGCAGGCACTCTTTACGGCGGCGTTGCATGCTGGTAGGGAGGTGCGTGTGCTGGAGCAGTTCGGGCAGTTTGCCGATCACCCAGTGAGTATTTATCATCCCGAGGGAAGTTATCTAAAGGGCTTTTTGCTCTATGT
>USJF01000164.1 GCA_900554935.1 uncultured Porphyromonas sp. | reverse complement strand
AGACCTTGCACCGTGGAGCGGGCGTGTTGCTCACCTTTGCCCCTAAGGGTGGATACGAAGTGGCAAAGCGACTGGCGGAGCGGACGGAGCTCTTCAAACTGGTTGCCAATATCGGAGACTCTAAGTCGATTCTTATCCACCCAGCCAGTACCACCCATGCGCAGCTTACAGAGGAGGAGCGAAATAGCATCGGCGTGAGTGATGACTTGATTCGTATCTCTATAGGATTGGAGGAGGCGGAAGATCTAACGGCCGACCTCAATAACGCACTCAATAAAGCACAGAAAGCATGAAACTATCCTATCTCTCTATCCCCAATTTTGTCACCCACCGAGGTGTAGAGCTCGAGGAGGTGGTACTGAGCTACGAAGTAGCCGGCTGCCCACTCGGCACCGCCCCTATCGTATTGGTCTGCCACGCCCTTACTGGTAATTCTTCGGTCGCTGGTCCTACCGGCTGGTGGGCAAGTCTTATCGGCGAAGGGCAGGGGATTGATACCCGAGCGTACACTATTTTGAGTTTTAATATCCCTGGCAATGGCTATGATGGTAGGCTCTGCTACAGCTTTGATGCCTTTGACCTGAAAGATGTAGCTCGCCTCTTTGTAGCCGGAGTGGAGCATCTGGGGATTGAGCAGATAGAGATAGTGCTAGGTGCCAGTATGGGCGGAGCATTGGTGTGGCAGATAGGTGCTTTGATCCCCGATAAGTGCCAACAGCTGATCCCGATCGCTAGCCATTATAAGGCGAGTGATTGGCTCCTAGCCCAGACCGAGGTGCAGCGTCTCTTGCTTGAAGGGCCGAAGCCACTGGAGCATGCACGCATCCACGGGATGCTCTGCTACCGAACCCCTCAGTCGCTTAACCACCGCTTTTCTGGAGAGCAGTGCAGTGATGGCACACCTAAGATTCTCGATTGGTTGCACTACCATGGCAAGGCATTGGCGGAGCGATTTCAGTTGCATGCTTATCAGGTGATGACCTATCTCACTAGCACCATCGCCGTGGCACAGAGGGCCGAGGAGCTTCGTTTCCTTAGAGAGAAAGTGAGCATCGTGAGCATCGATTCGGACCTGCTTTTTCCACACTATCAAGCTGAGGAGACAGCCACCACGCTAGGGGTACCCCTTTATACGATTCATTCGGAGCATGGGCACGATGCCTTCTTGATGGCTTATGACCAGCTCAATGAAATCATCCATGATATACTATTGAATTACGAAAGCCAACATTATGATAGCAACGAAGATAGGTGATCCGACGCTCACAGAGCCAATAATACCTTATAGTAAGATAGCCCCAACCCCCTCCTTTCACAGAGCTTCTAAGGAGAAGCATTTTTTTGCACATGATGAGGTACCCAAGGTCTACCTCGCAGTAGTGGGGCACGGCACAGTAGGGGGAGCTCTACTAGATCAGATTGTATCGCAGAGGGAGGAGCTGAAGCAGCGGAAAGGGGTGGACTTGGTGGTCTTTGCGGTAGCCAATTCACGGAGAACTCTCTTCTCGAAGAGGGGAATCGGTGCCACATGGCGCGAAGAGGTAGCAACGGCCGAAAGGAGTGCGGATAGTGTGCGGGAGATTATTCATTACGCCAAGCGGGAGCAGCTGCAGCATCTTATCTTCATTGATAATACCTCTTCTGCTGAGATTGCCTATCGATATACGGAGTTGGTTCGGGCTGGTTTTCATCTTGTCAGCTCCAATAAGGTGGGCAATGCACAGCCGATCCAAGGGTATAAGGCACTGCGGGAGACGCTAGAGCTCTACCACAAGAGCTATCGCTACGAGACCAATGTAGGGGCAGGTCTTCCGCTGATAGATTACCTTCAATTGCTCCACCTATCAGGCGATAAAGTCACCTCTATCAGGGGGCTATTCAGCGGATCGCTTGGTTTTATCTTCAATGCCCTAAGTGAGGGCAAGCCCTTTGGTAAGGTGCTCAGAGAGGCCGTGAAAAGTGGGTTTACCGAGCCCGATCCACGGATAGACTTGAGTGGGGTGGATGTGGCTCGTAAGGTGCTTATCCTGGCACGCGAATTGGATTTGCCATTCAACTTGGAGCAAGTCGAGGTGGAGAATCTGGTGCCCCGCTCTTTGCAGAGTGCATCGCTTGAAGAGATGTGGTCGGCTCTGCCCGATTTCGAAGCCCATATCTCGGCACTCACAGCGGTGAAGAGGGGTGAGGTGGTGAGGTATGTAGGCACTCTACAGATGCCTGATGGAGACAAGCCAGCCCGTCTGCAGTGCGGTTTGCAGCGATTGCCCGCCAGTCATACCCTTGCGCAGGTGCCAGGAGCAGATAGTTGCTTTGAAATCTATACAGAGAATTATGGTTCGCTTCCCATTGTGATCCGTGGTGCCGGTGCCGGTGCTGCGGTCACCGCCCAGGGCGTCTTTGGGGATATCCTCCGCACTACCGAGGTGCTCTTTGGCTAGTCCTCGTCTCTCTTTTTTCGGAAGCTAAAGGGCTTAAAGTTGCGCTTCTCAATCAATTGTCATTCATTGAGTTATAAAGGCAAAAACTGAGTTTGTAACTCAGCCATCGCTGAGTTCGAAACTCCACGATCGCTTAGTTACAAACTCCGTGATTGGGGAGTTACAAACTCCGTGATTGTGGAGTTACAAACTCGCCAATCGCGGAGATACGAGCATATCCTTCGATATGGTCGGCTATTGGGTGAGGACCTCTCCGAGGCCTTACTCGCTTGTCTAGTACAAGCTATCCATATTAAGGCTGTAACTTAAGTTTATATTTCTAGTGCGTAATCCCAGCTCCATTGCGTAATCCTTGCTAAGGGGTGGCGCTTTTTTGGTATATTGCGGTTTGAAAGAAACGATTCACTTTTCTATACTAAGAGATGGA
>USJF01000163.1 GCA_900554935.1 uncultured Porphyromonas sp. | reverse complement strand
GAGTACAGCAGATAAAAAATGGTCGCAGACCACCCTTTACTTTCTTCCGCCGGAATACAAATACATTGGGCCAAATACGCACGCCGTCACCGATCACCGTCTCACGACCAATATACGAGAACGGCCCGATATAGACCCCCTCTCCAATCTTCGCCGTAGGATCGATAAACGCCAGCGAGGAGACTCCAACAGGCTTTTCCTCTGCAGCATTCCGTAGCTTCAGAACCTCGGCCAACGCGGTATAGGCATTCGGTACTTTTATCAATGTAGTAGAGACCTCTTGAGAAGGCTGAAAGTCATAATTCACCAATACAGCACTACTCTTTGTACTGTATAGGTAGCTCTCATATTGCATATTAGAAAGGAAAGAGAGAGCTCCCTCTCGCCCCTTCTCAATGCTACTAAAGTCAGTGAGCACCACATCGGGATTTCCCACCACCTCACCACCTAAGTGGTCTGCAATCTCTTTTGCTGTAAACTTCATCTTGATATCTTATAGCCCTGCGTAAGTACGTAGGTAGTCACTCATCTCGGTCTGTAGTTCTGCCGCTTTAGCTCCTGCCACCTCTGCAAAATCTGTTTCGGAGCTAGCATAAATAATGCCACGTGAACTATTTACCAAAAGACCACACTCACGAGTCATCCCATACTGAGCCACCTCACGAAGAGAGCCACCTTGTGCCCCTACGCCAGGTACCAGTAGGAAGTGATCCGGTACAATGGTACGGATATGCTGTAGGTGAGTCGCCTGAGTTGCTCCCACCACATACATCATATTAGAGGGCGTACCCCACTGTAGCGAAGTGCGCAACACTCGTTCATAGAGTCGCTCACCACTCGTTAGCTCAAGTTGCTGGAAGTCGGCCGATCCCTTATTACTAGTCAAGGCAAGGAGTACCACCCACTTGCCCGGATATTCCATAAAAGGAGCGATGCTATCCTCACCCATATAAGGCGCCACCGTGATAGCATCCACCGCCATCTCCTCAAAGGCAGCTCGGGCATAAAGCCCCGAAGTATTGCCGATATCGCCACGCTTTGCATCGAGGATCACCAGGCACTCCGGATGCTTTTGCTGAAAGTAGGCAACCGTCTCCTCCAGTACAGTCACCCCCTTACTGCCCATCGCCTCGTAAAAGGCAGCATTTGGCTTGTATGCCACAGCGTAATCTGCCGTAGCATCGATAATAGCTTTATTAAAGGCTAGGAGCCCCTGCTCATTTTGCGGTAGGCAGGCAGGTAGCTTCCTTAGGTCGCTATCCAGACCCACACAGAGGAAACTCCGCTTTCTCCCTATTTCTTGTATCAATTGCGCTCTATCCATAAGCGTTGATATTAAATTTATCCGACCAAATTACCCAGCAAATATCGTTAATTTTATCTAGATTCCCTGCTATTCCGTCCAAAGTAAGCTGGCGGGCTGGTTAATATCAATCTTCAGGTCGCTCATAGGTTGCAATAGCCCACTCTCTGGGTCACGGCTGTAAAACTCCACTTTATTGGCCTTCCGGCAAGCTAATGCCACCCACCGTCCAGAGGGATGGATAGCAATAAAGACCGGCTCACTGCCCACCTTCTGGCTACCCACCTTAGTCAGTTTGCTATTGCTCTTATTCACCTTAAAGATAGTCACCCTCCCTTCGCTTCCCATCTCCGATACATAGAGATGTCGCCCATCAGGGCTCAGTGCCAGGTGCTCCCCACGGCTAGCCGAGTCGCTTCCTAGCTCGTGTCGCTCCACTTCATTGAGCCTACCCCGATGATGCTTGTATAGAATTACCATTGGGCTCTGCTCCGTGAGCAGATAGGCATACCGTCCATTAGGCTCCATGATAAGGTGCTTAGGCTGGCTCCCCTTCGTCAGGTCCGTCGTCGCCACGTCGATCGTAAGCGGTGGGTTTTTAATGCTCACATTGAAGTGGTACACCTTATCCTGCCCCTTATCCACCACAAATAGCTCCTTGCCATCAGGCGTAAAGCAGAGGTCACTCGGATGCGAAATCCCCTCCTGCCCAAGCATAATATGCCAATCAGGCTGTCCTAAAAGACCCGTTTCATTGGCAAAGAATAGGGTGATGGAGCCAGATGCATAATTAGCAGAGACCACTTTCCCCTTCCCGTCAGTAGCAATCGCACTAGGAGCACCACCAAGGGTAAAAGAGCTATTGATCGCCGTTAGCCGACCACTCACCCCATCCAGTTGCAGAGAGCTTACCATCGCATCAGATGCCTGCTCATTAGCCACATAAATAATCCCCCGATCCCTATCGAGAGCCATACTAGTAGGATTGGGGGTAATCAACGTGCTGCGGTGCTTCACATTCAGCGTGCGAGGGTCATAGCTAAAAGAGTATATCCCCTCCGACCTATCGGTATAGGTCCCAACGAGCAAGGTTTGCTTTTTCGTAAGGTCACGATTGTAGACATCTGTCCCTGTAGACTGTGGCGAAAGCAGGCCACAAGAGCTAACTCCCATGGCGAGCAATAGTGCCATTGTCCCTATGTATAGGTAAAACTTATTATTCATGATTATCCATTTCTACACCAAATTTCTCTACCTACGTGCAAGATAACCATTTCCAATTAACCCTCCAAGAAGTTAGAGTTTTTTATAGCTCCAAATCGTGGGGTAATGGCGAAAGAACCCCCTCTCAAGACCCTTCCCCTTATCGTAGGCGAAGGATGTCGCCCTCCATTGGGAGGTATTCGGGGGTAAGGTTATTGAGCTTGTAGAGCGATTCTAGCTGTATGCCATAGGTCTGAGCGATGCGGTGAATCGATTCGCCCACCTGTATGCGGTGCTCAAAGTGGGGTGGGGTAGCTCGTTTGTGCTTTGGCTCCAGATAGATGATATCGCCCTTCTCCAGT
>USJF01000162.1 GCA_900554935.1 uncultured Porphyromonas sp. | reverse complement strand
CGGTGGTGCGCAGCTCAAACTTCTTGGTAGCCTTGTTGTAGATCACATTGGTGATATCGCCTACACGATAGGTGAGGCTGTAGAGGAAGCCATCGCTACTCCTATAAGCGTGAGGTGCTCTCGCGTCGGAGACCAATGGAAAGGCATCCTTACCACCTACGATGGTCACATTGGGATCATCGAGCTTGTCAAACTGGTGGAGGTAGAAGTTGTTGGTGCGAGCGTTGTAGCCTACGGTATATCCGATGTAGAAGTCAAGGTTGTCCTTGCTCTCGTACGTGCCTGCAGTGGTGATGTCGGCTCCGACGATGTTGGTGCCATTACCTGGACCTACAGGGTCGATACGCTGCTGTTGCTCATCATCGCAACTGGAGAAGAGCGTGACGAGGAGCGCAGAGGCCACTACGGTAAAGAGGTTTTTGATAGTTCGTTTCATACTATTGTTTTCTATAAAGTGAATAAAGTGTTGTCTCTTATTGCAGTGTATAGACCAGCTTGCCAAAGAAGGCACGACCGGGCTTTTGCAGTGCATAGTTGTCGAATATCTGCTGATTGAAGATGTTCTTTGCGTCAAAGCTGACGGTGAGTGCCCCCTTGAGCAGTGTATAGCTGACGGATAGGCTCACTGGTGACTGATGTGGCACATAAGGGGTGCTGTAGATCACAAGATCTACGGGAAACTTGCTTACGTAGAATAGATTGGCACCGAGAGTGAGGGTATTGCCTTCGGCGCCGAGATTGGGTATCAGGTAGCGGAGATTGAGATTGGCCTTGTGTGGAGGCTCATGCCGTAGGGGCAGCCCGTAGATCGACTCGTTGCGATTGTTGTAGGTCGCCTTGGTATAGGAGTAGCTCCCGGTGAGGAAGAGCTTATCCCATAGTGAGAGCGAGCACTCGGTGTCAATGCCACGGCTCAGGATATTGTCCACATTCTCGAATTGCGAATAGTCGGCCGTAGGCCCGATCATCACTTTCTCTCGAATCATATCACGTGTGTCACGCACGAATAGCGTACCCGATCCGCTGATGCCTAGAGGCCCTAAATGGTAGGTGCCAAAGTTGGTGCCAAGGTTGAAGTTATTGCTTCGCTCGGGCTTTAGATTGGGCATCTGAGAGACGTTGGAGGCGGCATTACCAAATAGCTCTAGCTCGCTAGGGAGTCGTATCGCCCGCTCGGCCGAAGCGTGTAGATAAAGACCATCTAGCACCTTGTAGGAGAGGGTACCGCCCACTCCGTGGAAGGTGGTGACACTCTCCACGGGGGTATTCTCCAGCTTACCAGTCGTAGGGTTAATCAGCTCCATGATGGCATGTACCTGCTGGTAATACTGCTTGTAGAAGAGGGAGTTTTTCAGACGTCCCTCTAGCCAACTATCCTCAAGGGAGAGGGAGGCGATGGACTTTAGGGACTTTTTATTTTGGTCTGGCGGGGTGATGTACTTGGGTACTAGCGGGTCGTAGCTATTACGCAGGAAGTAGGTGCCTTGCCACCTCGCTGTGAGGGTGTGGTGCTCTAGGAAGGTATAGGCCAAGCTCGCCCGAGTGGTAAAGGTATGGCTAATATCGGTCTGCAGTGAAGGACCACCTGTGATACCACTCTTTACTTCGGCGCCGAAGTCGG
This sequence comes from uncultured Porphyromonas sp., assembly GCA_900554935.1. Taxonomy (GTDB): domain Bacteria; phylum Bacteroidota; class Bacteroidia; order Bacteroidales; family Porphyromonadaceae; genus Porphyromonas_A. The sequence goes on along the minus strand of USJF01000162.1, from coordinate 1,341 downwards.
TCATAATAGGCTGATTATTGCTATCAACAATGGGGTGACCACTCCAATCGTAACGGTAAGGAACGGTATCTACTACCACTCTTTGATTATTGGTATAGCTAAGCTGGATGTCGAGGGAGAGACCATCGGTGAGGATATCGTCCTTGCGGTAGCTAGTTTCTACCGCAATCATACGGCTATTCCTATGACGGTTGCCGTAGACTCTATTCATACGAGCACCGTGCTGGATCTCTTTGTATCCGCCCGAGGCAATCACGTTGAGGGAGAGTTGATCAACCCAACTACGGTCGTTTAGGCTAAGGGCAAGGCGAGTGCCATAGTCGCGATATGCGTCGTGGAAGCGACGTACCTTGTCTACTTTCGTTATTTGTCCATTGCCATGCTCGTAAAAAATATCTTTGCCCCACACCCAGTAGTTATTCTTACTATAATTGTAGTAAAGGGAGGCAGAGAGCATGAAGCCACGCCCTAGGTAGTAGCTACCGTAGAGATTGGCGAGGTGGGTATTAAAAGAACCGGCGGAGTAGGAGACAACGAGTTGATTGCTCCTGCGATTCTTAAGGATAATATTGATGGCACCACCCAATGCATCCGTTCCCAAGCTGGCAGGAACCACACCTTTATATATTTCAATCCGGTCTATAATATTCACCGGAAGATTAGCAAGTGAAACTCCACTTCCTTTAGTGTCCAACGGCATTCCATCTAAAAAGTAGCGAATAGAATTGCCGGATAAACCATTTATAGACAAATCAAAGTCTGAACCGACACCTCCTTCTTCTCTCACCTTAATGCCTGTTGTACGGTTTACCAGGTCATTGAGGTTGTTTAGCGAATTTACTATAGGTTTTATATCGAGAGCATTGACGGAAAAAACTCCTTCTTTCACTTTCTGTGTCTGTGTCTTTCCATAAACCTCAACGGAGTTCAAAGTAACAGCACTTTCTTCCAATGTGAAATTGAGCGTTTTGTTTTGTTGGATATTAGATGTGGACCTTACAGTTTGATAACCTATTAAAGATACGACAAGTGTACATTTTCCAGGTGATACTTTCAGGGAATACCGTCCGTTATCATCCGTATAAGTTCCGGATGTGGTATTTTCTACTGCAATTGTAACTAATGATAAAGGGGTACCGTGTTGGTCTGTAATTTTTCCCGATAGAGTAATCGTATTTTGCGCTATTACACCTATCTGCGATAAACAGGTTAACATAAATAGTACACATGAAATAATTTTCATTTCAATCTCTTAGTTAAAGCATTTATGACTTACTTTACGGGAGTATGTGCATAGAGAAAAAGAATTCTTTATGAAAGATAAAGAATTACCAGCCTCGA
>USJF01000161.1 GCA_900554935.1 uncultured Porphyromonas sp. | reverse complement strand
CTCACCGATAGCCAATTGGAGGAGGCGATGGCTTTGGCAGGCGAGCTCTATCGGGTGGGGGCCGATGCTTTGATCGTGCAGGATATGGGCTTGCTGATGTCGGAGGGGATGCCGCCCATTCCGCTCCACTCTAGTACACAGTGTCACAATGCTAGCCACGAGCAATTGGCCTTGATGGAGGCGCTGGGCATGGAGCAGGTGGTGCTGGCGCGCGAATTGAGTAGTGCCGAGCTACCTAAGCTTCTTGAGGGGCTGAACATAAGGGTGGAGAGTTTTATCCATGGTGCTCTTTGCGTCTCCTATAGCGGTCGCTGCTTCATCTCCGAGGCGTGCCGAGGTCGAAGTGCCAATCGAGGTGCCTGTGCCCAGTATTGCCGTATGAGCTACGACCTGGAGGATGCCGAGGGGCATCGCCTTTTGGAGAGTCAGTACCTCCTTTCGCTGAAGGACCTCAATCGTACTGAGATACTAGAGGAGATGCTGGATGGCGGGGTCTCGTCGCTCAAGATCGAGGGGCGGCTCAAGGGGATTGATTATGTCCGTAATGTGACGGCCCATTATCGGGAGCGACTGGATGCTATCATTGCCCGTCGTGGTGAGGCGTATCACCGTGCCTCGTGGGGTAGGGTGGAGCGACTATTTACGCCACCCCCCGAGCGGACTTTTTCACGTCGTTTCACGAGCTACAATATCCCGCTTCATCGTCCTATCCCAGTGGATAGCATCACCCCTTTTACCAATAAGAGTGTGGGCGAACGGATCGGCCAATTGCTGGAGTGCAGGGGTCGGGAGCTGGTGATCAAAGTGGAGGTAAAGGAAACGGAGCTCTCCAATGGCGACGGCCTCTTGCTGGTCTCTAGCGATGAAAAGGAGACGGCCGGGGCTTTTATTAATCAGGTGACTTCGCTCGGTAAGGGGCGCTACCGACTGAAGCTCTCTAGCCCGCTGACGATTGCTTCGGGGGCAACGGTCTACCGCAACCTCCACCATCAGTTGGACCAAGTACTACAGCGACCCGATGCCTCGGTGCGGAAGGTGGGTATCCGTATCGATTGCCATTGTAGTAAAGCAGGGGTGCAGCTCTCTGCTACGCTTCTGGAGCGACCTGAGATATCGGCTCGGGTAGAGCGACTTCTTCCTTTGGAACCGGCTAAGAAAGATAATAGCCAGTACCTCCGCAATACCCTTGCTAAGCTAGGGGAGACGCCTTATGTGGCGGAGGAGATTGACTTGCAATTGGTGGGGCTTTACCTTCCACCTTCAGTGGCAACGGAGCTACGGAGGGAGGTGATCCAGCAGTTGCAGGAGGCGTGCCACGCTACTTTTCTGCAGGAGCGTGAGGAGCAAGGGCGGGTGTTGGCGGATCGACGGGCTGCTTTTCTCGCTACCCAGCATCAGGCAAGTGAATGGGGATTGCCTGAGAGCCTTGACTTTACCTACAATGTGGCAAATCAAAAGGCGGAGCAACTCTACCGACAGTTGGGGGTCACTGGTACCATCGCTCCTGCTTTGGAGGTGGCGGTACCTGAGGGGCCTATCCCGGTTATGTTTACCCGACATTGCCTTCTGCACCAGGTGGGCTACTGCACCCGAGAGGGGAAGCGCCCGCCCTTCGCCTTGCCTCTCTACCTAGTGCGGGGTAAAGAGCGTTTTAGAGTCTCTACCAATTGCCGTGAGTGTATGATGACCCTCTGGAAAGATTGAAATGTTTGGTGAAATAAAATTTTTGTGTACCTTTGCACGCAGATGGTTACTTTTACTATCACTATTAAAGGATTTAAGAGCTAGATGATACACCAGAGTGTACAGATGATGGATATGATGATGCGAATGTCTATGATGATGTTCGCCGATTCGTTGTATCCTGATAGTCCATTCTGACCGTGTAGATAGATATATACCTATAGAGGACTGCTGGGACGACGATATTCAACGCGTACCAGCAGTTTTTTTATACCCAATAGTAAACTAATAACTTAATCAGATATCAATAAGCATTATGAGTAATCAAAGCAAAAATTTCGCAACCGAGGCCCTTCATGCCGGCTACAATCCAAGTGACAATCAATTCGGTTCGGTAGCAGTACCGCTCTACGACAACACCGCCTACGTCTACCGAGATAGTCAGTATGCGGCCGATGTCTATGCCCTCAAGGTGGAGGGACCGATCTATACAAGGCTCAATAACCCTACTACCGATGTGCTTGAGCGTCGCATAGCAGCGGTAGAGGGCGGTGTGGCAGCTGTTGCCACCTCGTGCGGGCAGTCGGCCATCGCCACCACGCTACTCTCCCTCCTCAAGTGTGGTGATCATATAGTGGCGAGTGAAAGCCTCTATGGTGGCACCTTCAATCTCCTCACCAGCACCCTTCCCCGCTACGGGATCCATGCCACTTTGGTCGATGTAGAGGACCTAGAGGCGGTACGTAAGGCGATAAAGCCTGAGACCAAACTAGTGCTGGCTGAGGTGCTGGGCAATCCTCGGCTCAATCTGCTCGATGTGCCTGCCCTGAGTGCTGTAGCTCACGAGGCTGGCTTGCCACTATTTGTGGATAACACCTGTACTGTGGGGCTTTACCAACCACTACGAGAGGGAGCCGATGTGGAGTTCCTCTCCCTCACCAAACTGGTTTCGGGTAATGGTACCACGATGGGAGGTGCGGTGATCGATAGCGGTCACTTCGACTGGGACTGCGGCCTTTTCCCCGACCTCTCAGAGCCCAATGACTCTTACCACGGTCTCTCCTTTAGTCACGCTTTTGGCAAGGGGGCATTGATTGGTTGGCTGCGTGCGGTAGGGTTGAGAGATATCGGCACCTGCATCAGTCCTTACAATTCGGCTCAGATCATCAAGGGATTGGAGACCCTTTCCCTCCGTGCGGTGCGTGCCTCGGAGAGTGCTCTAAAGGTGGCGAAGTGGCTCGAAGCCCATCCTTTGGTGGAGTGGGTGCGCTATCCACTATTAGAGAGTCATGAAGCTTATCAGCGGG
>USJF01000160.1 GCA_900554935.1 uncultured Porphyromonas sp. | reverse complement strand
AAACTAAGCCATCACTCAGTTCGAAACTAAGCCATCACTCAGTTCGAAACTAAGCAATCACTGAGTTTCGAACTCGACAAACATCTAGTATCGCACTCATCATTTAAGGCTATTATCCCTTCATTGAAGATAGTTACACAAAGGTGATATACCATATTTATAGTATGGATTTACATACCCCCTCTCCCTTTGAGTTTTATGCTCCAGTATTGTGGAGTGTGGCAAATTATCTTTACTTTTGTACGTTATATGTTTAATAAGGGGGTGGAGTAGGACTATTATTTATTGGCTTATGAAGATAGCAATGACCAAAGCAGAGCTAGAGGCTCAGCTGAATGAGATAAGAGGGGAGAAATTGGTGGGCTTTGTGCCCACTATGGGTGGACTTCATGAGGGGCACATGAGCCTTGTGGAGCGTAGCCTACGAGAGTGCGAGCTTACGGTGGTAAGTCTATTCCTTAACCCCACACAGTTTAATGACCCCAACGATCTGAAGACCTATCCCCACGACATGGCAGAGGATCTGAAGCTCCTCGGCGAGGTAGGGGTAGATATTGTCTTTACCCCCACAGCAGAGGATATGTACGAGAAGGGGGAGGAGGCGCCTCACTTCGACCTAGGTAGAGTAGCAGAGGTGATGGAGGGGGAGCACAGACCAGGGCACTTCCGCGGAGTGGTTTGGGTAGTGAGCAAGCTCTTCCGCCTAGTAAAGCCCAATAGAGCTTACTTCGGGCTAAAAGACTTCCAGCAGATTGCGGTGATCAAGCGAATGGTGGAGCTTTGCCCCGACATGCAGGGTATTGAGATCATCTCTTGCCCCGTAGTGCGTGAGAGCGATGGGCTAGCTATGAGTTCGCGTAACCGCCGTCTCTCGGCAGCTGAGCGTGCAGCAGCCCCCAAGATCTACGAGGCGCTACTAGAGGGAAAGCGACTGAAGGAGGCTGGGAAGAGCGTCTCAGAGGTGCATGAGGCTGTGGTAAGGCAGATAGAGGCCGACCCGCTTCTTCGGGTAGAGTACTTTAGCATCGTCGATAGCAACACCCTCGAGGATGCAAAGGAGTGGTGTGGCGCCACCACAGGATGTATCACTGTCTTTTGCGGTGAGGTACGATTGATCGACCATATTACATTTGAGTCATAGAGCAATGCATTGGCATAGGCTTGGAGCGGTACTGGTTGCCCTACTCCTTCTTGGATCCTTTGGCCTCTCCTACGCCACTGTAGGAGCTACTATGGGAGATAGGAAGTATGAGATGAGAGCGGTCTGGATCACCACTAACTATGGCCTGGATTGGCCCTCTCGACCCGCCACCTCAATGACTGATGAGGAGAGACAACAAGCGGAACTTGTACGCTTGCTAGACCAGCTACAAGAGCTAGGTATCAATACGGTCTTTCTGCAAGTGCGCAGCCGAGGTCGGGTCATTTACCCATCAGAGATTGAGCCGATGAGTGGTGACTTTGTGCCGGTAGGAAGTGGCTACAAACTGAGCTATGACCCACTCGACTTTGCCATTAAGGAGTGCCACAAGAGGGGAATGGTGGTGCATGCGTGGGTGGCGGTAACGCCTATGGGCAATGACAAGCAGGTGAATAATATGCCGGCCTGGAGCTATCCACAAAAGCATAGGAGTGAGCTAGCAAGGTATCGGCGTAGCTGGTACCTAGACCCTGCCAAGCCGAGTAGTACGGAGCTGGTATGTAGTGTGGTGCGGGAGCTACTAGATCGCTATGCTCTGGCTGGGATTCATCTGGATTATATCCGCTACCCCGATAGGGCAAAACAATTTCCCGACGCTGATGAATACCGCCAGCAAGGTGGTGGCAAGAGCCTAGATGAGTGGCGGAGGGAGAATATCAATAGGATGGTGCGAGGAATCTACAAGGCGACAAAGGAGGAGCATCCTGAGGTATTGCTGAGTGCATCGGTGATCGGCACTTACGACAATGTGCCTGGACTGAGGCATAGTGGCTGGACAGCGCTGAATGAAGCGTGGCAGGACCCTGTAGCTTGGTGCCGAGATAGTGTCATTGACTTTGTGGTACCGATGATGTACGCTCGTGGCGATCGTTTTTACCCATTTGTAAAGGAGTGGCAAAAGATACTGAATGTGCCACTTGTGGTGGGCTTAGCTCCCTATATGGTGCTCGAGCGAGAGGGCAATTGGCCTAAGACAGAGGTGATGGAGCAGATTCATTATCTCGATAGCCTGCCCAACATTGCTGGTATAGCGCTCTTTAGGGCTGAGCATGCGGTCTCTAATGGGATTGGCTTGGTGGCACCACTCAAGGAGCATTGGGCTAAGGAGGCATCGCTACCGCTCGATAGAGGGGTTTGGATGGATTGGCTCGATGGGCAAGACTTGACGATTGAAGGGCACCATGATGGGCTACATGTGACGTGGCACGGAAGCAGTCGAGGCCAGCTATTTGCGCTCTATCTCTCTAGTGATGGGATAATACCTAATGGCGTAGGAGCGCCTTATTTGATCACTACGAAGGAGGAAGCAATCATACCGTGGCGAGCGCTTCAACCTGGGCAGCTGATCGGAATCAAGGTGAGTGAGTACAACCTCTCTACCCACCTGGAGGTACTTCCATTTTCGGGAGGGGTCTTCTACTACAGAGAGGAGGCGCCTCTTGGGACTAGGGAAGGAGCGGAAAAAGAGGTATCTTTGTAAAGTATAAGTGTGAGGATTAAGCAAGATGAGAATAGAGCTACAAAATAGGATTTCGGATGTGACGAAAAACCTGATCATCATCAATGTGATCTGCTGGTTGGCACAATCTGCTTTGCCAAGGATAGGTTACGACCTGACTTGGAATATGGGTCTGCACTATATTGGGTCGGACTCTTTTAGGATTTGGCAACTAGTCACCTATATGTTTCTGCACGCTCCGGGGCTGGGTCATATCTTCTTCAATATGTTTGCTCTCTGGATGTTTGGCAATACTTTGGAGCGCGACGAACCTCGCGATCGTCAGCAAGCTGCGGATTGCCGCTCTCAGCCTCGGCC
>USJF01000159.1 GCA_900554935.1 uncultured Porphyromonas sp. | reverse complement strand
CGAGCTGGTTCATTTTATTCAGGAAAATCCATCGGTTCTGAAACGGCCGATCATTCTGAATGAGCGTAACTTCCAGGTTGGCTATGATGAGGAAGAGATTGGAGATCAGGGTAGGGACTAAGCCGAGTAGAAAGAGCAAACCCCATGCTTTGGGCGTTGGGGGAAGGTCTATAGTCTGCTTGCCAATGGATAGACCGATGAAGAATAGGGTGCTAAATAGCATCAGGTAGAAGGTAAGGCGCCACATTGGCACGGTGCCGATAGTGGTTTTATTGACTACAATGATGTAGACGGCATAGCAGAAGCCACTAAAGGCGACTAGGGCTATAGCAGGTAGGCTTACCTGCACACCTTCTCCTCCTAGTATGCCGGATAGAAGTACCACGCCAAGGAAGGCAATGCCGAGTGAAGCTAGCCCTCGAGGGGTCATCCGTTGTTTGAAGAATAGTAGCATCAGGAGGGCTACCATCAGAGGGTACATAAAGTGAATCACCGTTGCCACTCCCGAATTCATCGCGTGGTAGCCATTGATTAGGAAGAAGGCACTACAGAAGTAGAGCGATGCCATAATAAATAGGATGCGCAGGTGCTTGGCGGTCTCACGGAAGGAGATCCGCTTCTGGAGCATCACTAGAGCTACCAGTAGTGTGGCAAAGCCGAAGCGGTAGATCAGTATGGTCTCTGTCTGCATCCCATCTCGCATGAGGGGGACAGTGAATAGTGGGATTAACCCGAATGTGGCAGACGATAATAGGCCTGCTATATAGCCTTTAGTGCGTTCGTTGGTCATAGTGTATCAAATAATGTCGGTTGGCACGGTGCAAAGGAGCGTCGGTGAAGTGGGGTAAGTCCTAGTTTTTGGATGCCGAGGAGGTGTCGGGGTGTACCATATCCCATATTATTTTCCCAGTCGTAACCAGGGTATTCTTCGGCATATTTTACCATCAAGTGGTCTCTGTAAGTCTTGGCAAGGATGGAGGCGGCAGCGATGCTAGCTACTTTATCGTCGCCACCCACAATCGTCTCAAAGGGTATCTCGCTCTGCGACTTAAACCTATTGCCATCTACCAATAGATACTCTGGTTGGGTGGCGAGTGAGGCAATCGCTTGGTTCATCGCCTTGAAGGTGGCTTGTAGGATATTGATCTTATCGATCTCTGCTGGTGCTATCTCGCATATAGCGTAGGCGATAGCTCCTTCCTTGATGGCTACCGCTAGCTCCTCCCGCCGTTTCGGCGAGAGCTTCTTCGAATCGTGCAGGCCTGAGATGTGACAATCAGGAGCAAGGATCACCGCTGCAGCCACTACGGGTCCAGCCAGACAGCCTCTTCCCACCTCATCTATTCCAGCTTCTATCCGACTAGATATCAATCTATTGGGCAGCTCCATTCTGCATCTCTTTATACGAACCTACTTTGTGGACATAAGGGAGCATCGGCTCTGTGTGGATGATGATATGCGTATGCCCGCCGAAACGTGCTCTCAGTAACTCTTCCAACTGTATGGTAAGGTCGTGGGCTTCGTAGAGAGGTAGGTGGCCATCTACCCTCACATCCATCTCTATGGCTATGGTATCACTACCGGTCATCCTTGTCCGTAAGTTGTGCGGTAGCTGGATTCCCTCTCCAGAATCTCTTCTTCTGTCTCCCTAGGAAGGCTCGCTTCAGTTAGTTTATTAAGCGCTGGGATGGTTACCATCGTGCCCATGCGTATCACGAAGCCCGCCACAACAATAGCTGCCACTGGCTCCATCAGTCGTGCTACTCCGCCAAAAGCAATGGCACATCCCGCTCCTATCAGCACCGCCAATGAGGTAAATACGTCGCTACGATGATCCAATGCCTCCGCCCGAAGTGCTTCGCTATGCGTCTCCTTGGCCTTTCGCATCGTGTAGCGATAGACCCACTCTTTTAATCCCATGGCAAAGAGTGCCACGGCCAATACAATCCACGAGGGAATATCGGGAAGCTCGCCTTGGGAGAAGTACATAGCTATGGTCGAGATACCATCCACTATGATCATTATCCCAGCTAGTATCATCATGCCCCCAAGTGCAAAGGTAGCTACCGTCTCATACTTCCCGTGCCCATAATCGTGGTCCTCGTCTTGTGGCTTCCCCGATATCTTGAGCAGCAGGTAGACCAGTAAGTTGGAGAGGATATCTGCAAGCGAATTGATGCCATCCGCAACGAGTGCGACGCTATTGCCCCATATCCCTGCTACCAACTTCAGTGGTGGCAATAGGGAGTTAACCCAAATGCTGGCACGGTAGGCCTCAACCTTAGCCGTATGATTATCGCTCATCCGTTAGTGGCTAGTTATCGTGATCGTATCCGACTTAAGGCCTCTAGCAGTAGCGGTTAGTTGGATTGTACCAGCCCTCTTACCAGCTTGTACAATGGCAGTAAGCTGACCACTAAATGCCGGTTGCTTATGGCTTTGGAATGGCACGATACAAGCTGCATCGCCGTTGGCTGCTGCATGGAAGTGCCCTTCGCCCTTTACCTTAAAGGCGACCTCATTTGTTGCCGTTGGCACTACATTCCCTTCGCGATCCACTATCTGTACACGCACATAAGCGATATCCTCACCATCCGCTTTTATTTCGTCATTCTCCAGCGTCATCTTGATAGCATAAGGCTTACCGGTTGTTTTCATCGTCCTAGTTGCCACCTCATTGCCATCTTCATCGTAAGCTACCACCTTCACCTCACCTGGTTGGTAGACCGTATCCATCCACATCAGTCGGTAGCGTGGTTGCCTTTGCAGACCATCACGAGGCGTTTCTAGTGATATAGAGCGATCCTTCGTTCGCTTCCCTTGGCTTTTACCATTGATAAATAGCTCCGCCGTAGGATAATTAGTGTAGACAAAGATCGGCGTTACCTCCCCCTCACGTCCTTGCCAATTCCAGTGAGGCAAAATATGGAGCGTCTCCTCATCCTTATTCCAGTGCGAGCGATAGAGATAGAAGCGATCCTTCTCAATTCCCGCCAAGTCCACTGCTCCAAAGTAAGAGGAGTGACTCGGCCACTCAGTGTAATAAGGAGTTG
>USJF01000158.1 GCA_900554935.1 uncultured Porphyromonas sp. | reverse complement strand
GGGTTTAGTATCTCATCCTGTGTATAACATCAACAACTTAAATTCATCAAAGCACCCGAAGGGTGCTTTGATGTTTCTAATGCGTAACCACTGCTCTGCCCAAGCACCATCCTTGTCTGTTCAGGATTCTTTGGCTATCTTTGCCCAAATTCTAAGGCTTAATTGGCCACATCGGCGAGATTGATTCGCCGTTGGTCTATTAACCTTTGAACTTCCTTAACTATACATAGTCTGTACCCCTCGATATTCTGCCCCTTTCCCTCCCACGAATACCATCAATCACCCTATTAAGCCAGGAGATTAAAACTTTTTCTCTGGAATATTTGGTGAATAGAAATAAGTTATGTATCTTTGCGAACGGTTTAGTCTATACAGCACTCTAGCGAGAGCGATGGATAGTATAGCCTAAAGGAATGGGCAGTTACCAGAGTGGCCAAATGGGGTAACTCAGCTGGCTTACGCCTTCGGTGGTTCGAATCCATCACTGCCCACACCGACACCTATATATAAAAGGTGTGTATGCGGAAGTAGCTCAGTTGATAGAGCATTAGCCTTCCAAGCTAAGGGTCGCGGGTTTGAGCCCCGTCTTCCGCTCTTATAGATATTTGCCTATGTAGCTCAGTGGTAGAGCACTTCCTTGGTAAGGAAGAGGTCCCGGGTTCAAATCCCGGCATCGGCTCTAGTAAAATTTACGACTTCAGCAAGGTGCGTGGGGTGATAGGGCTGCGGCGGTGCCACCCTGAGGTGGTGAGCTAGGCTCGAAGTAATGAATTGGGTGGGAGTATACCTTAGATTATTACGTCTGCTTCGGAGCGTCTTGGAAGGGATGAGAAGAGAGAGAATACTATAAACTCAAATATATTTTATTGTTATTGAACTATGGCAAAAGAACATTTTAACAGGTCGAAGCCCCACGTAAATATCGGTACGATCGGTCACGTGGACCACGGTAAGACTACTCTTACTGCTGCTATCACTACCGTATTGGCAAAGGATGGTCACACTGAGATGCGTTCGTTTGATTCTATCGACAACGCTCCTGAGGAGAAGGAGAGGGGTATTACTATCAACACCTCACACGTAGAGTATGAGACTGCTAACCGTCACTATGCCCACGTAGACTGTCCTGGTCACGCCGACTATGTAAAGAACATGGTTACTGGTGCTGCTCAGATGGACGGTGCGATCATCGTGGTTGCTGCTACTGATGGTCCTATGCCTCAGACTCGTGAGCACATCCTACTAGCACGTCAGGTGAATGTACCACGTCTGGTAGTGTTCATGAACAAGTGTGATATGGTGGATGATGAGGAGATGCTAGAGCTAGTAGAGATGGAGATCCGTGAGCTCCTTAACTTCTACGAGTTTGACGGCGACAATACTCCTGTAATTCGTGGTTCTGCTCTTGGTGCACTTAATGGTGAGGCTAAGTGGGAGGAGTCTATCCGCCAGCTAATGGACGCTGTGGATGAGTGGATTCCACTTCCTCCACGTGATGTCGATAAGGACTTCTTGATGCCAGTTGAGGACGTCTTCTCTATCACTGGTCGTGGTACTGTAGCTACTGGTCGTATCGAAACTGGTGTTATTCACACAGGTGATGAGGTTGAGATCATCGGTCTTGGTGCTGAGAAGCTTAAGTCAGTTGTGACTGGTGTGGAGATGTTCCGTAAGATCCTCGATGAGGGTGAGGCTGGTGACAACGTTGGTCTACTTCTCCGTGGTATCGACAAGGATCAGATCAAGCGTGGTATGGTGCTTTGTAAGCCAGGTAGTGTGAAGCCACACTCTCGCTTCAAGGCTGAGGTGTACGTGCTTAAGAAAGAGGAGGGTGGTCGTCATACTCCATTCAAGAACAAGTATCGTCCACAGTTCTTCATTCGTACGCTCGATGTAACTGGTGAGATCACTCTACCTGAGGGTCAGGAGATCGTGATGCCAGGTGACAACGTGCCCATCACTATAGAGCTTATCTACCCAGTAGCATGTAACCTTGGACTTCGCTTCGCTATCCGCGAGGGTGGTCGTACGGTAGGTGCAGGTCAGATTACTGAGCTACTTGACTAATACTAGCAGTAGCTATCAGATAACTTATATCGGAGTGGCTTAGAGGGTAGGGACCCTGCCCTCTATTCCTCTCCGGTGATACACGGGCATAGCTCAGTTGGTAGAGCACTGGTCTCCAAAACCAGGTGTCGAGAGTTCGAACCTTTCTGCCCGTGCAATTTTTTGTATAAGAAATATATATCGGTTATATGACTGACCAAAAGAAATCCAATTTCTTCGTAAGAGTTGGCTCTTACGTGAGCGATTGCTTTGAGGAGCTTCGCTACAAGGTTACTTGGCCGACCAAGAAGGAGCTTTCGAGCAGTGCAGTACTGGTACTATCTGCTTCCATAGTGATGTCGGTATTCATTTTCTTGGTGGACAAGGCGTTTGAATTTATCATGGGTAACATTTACGGCTGGCTTGCTTAACCCCTTTTCATAAAGGGAATGGTGAGTGAGCGGTAAAGCTTTTCTGTACTGTATCTAATGGATAACCAACCAATGAATTACTATGTCCTTCGTACCATTACGGGTAAGGAGCAGGATGTAGCGGAATATATAGAGAGTATGCGGGATGCAGTCCCTGTATTCAAGGAGCATGTCGGCGAGGTGCTTGTGCCTATGGAGACCTACTATCAGCTCAATAAGAGTGCTAAGGGAGGTCGCGTAGAGCGTACGCGCCCCTACTATTCTGGCTATGTATTCGTAGAGGCACGGTTGGTGGGTGAGACGAAGTTTACACTCCGTAGGATCCCGAATGTCCTCGGCTTCTTGGGTTCGGATGATGACCATCCTGAGATTCTTAGCCAGCAAGATGTAGCACAGATGAAGAATCTTGCGGATGAATTGAGTGAGGCACCAGATGCCGATAGCCTTACCTTTATGGTAGGGGAGCGTGTGAAAGTGGTCTTCGGACCTTTTGCTGGCTTCTTTGGCGAGGTGACTGAGGTGCTCGATGATCGCAAGAAACTGAAGATACTCGTGAAGGTATTCGGACGCGAAACCTCGA
>USJF01000157.1 GCA_900554935.1 uncultured Porphyromonas sp. | reverse complement strand
TGCCAAACGAGCTAGTGCCCACTATATTACGGCTGTAATCCCCTACTTCGGTTGGGCACGTCAGGATCGTAAGGACAAGCCTAGAGTATCTATTGGAGCCAAGTTGATAGCCGACCTACTCCAGACAGCAGGTATCTCTCGCCTGATCACAATGGATCTACACGCTGATCAGATCCAAGGTTTCTTTGATGTACCTGTGGATCACCTATATGCTTCCAATATCTTTATCGATTATGTAAAGGAGCTGATTGAGAAGAAGGAGATTTCGCATGAGAACCTTGTGATTGCTACACCCGATGTGGGAGGTACGAAGCGTGCCAATACTTATGCTAAGACTCTCGGAGTACCACTAGTAATATGCCATAAGCTTCGCCTACGTGCTAATGTAGTAGCTGAGATGCGCATTATTGGTGACGTGGAGGGCAAGGATGTACTGCTAGTAGATGATATCGTGGACACTGCAGGTACAATGACTAAGGCGGCTAACCTGATGATGGAGAATGGAGCTCGCTCGGTACGGGCACTCGCTAGCCACCCCGTGATGAGTGATCCTGCCACTTCTCGAATAGAGCAAAGTGCTCTTAGTGAAATGATATTCACTAATTCTATCCCTTACACTAAGGGCGGAGAGAAGATCAACTGTCTATCTGTAGCACCAATGTTTGCCGAAGCAATTCGCCGTGTGGTAGAGCATGAGTCGATCAGTGACCTTTACTCTATGTAATAGATAGTGGCTTCAAAGGAAGTTAATAATGTGTGTGAAGAGAGAGAGCACTCCCAACGAACGGAGGGGGAGCTCTCTCTCTTTCGCTCTAAGCTACTCAAGTGGTTTGACAACCACGGTCGCATCCTCCCCTGGCGTGGAATAGCGGACCCGTACAAGATATGGGTATCGGAGATTATTTTACAGCAGACACAGGTGGTACAAGGGTGGGACTACTACCATAGATTTATCTCTGCTTACCCTAATGTACAATCACTTGCCGAGGCGAAGGAGGAGGAGGTATTGCTCCTATGGCAAGGGCTTGGCTACTACTCTAGGGCACTGAATATGCTTACTGCAGCTCGCCAGGTAGTGGAGCTCTATGGAGGTATTTTCCCGAGAGAGGAGCGAGACGTAGCCTCGCTGAAAGGGGTTGGTCCTTATACTACAGCAGCGATTATGAGCATTGCCTATAATGCACCCTTGGCAGTAGTGGATGGCAATGTATATCGGGTACTTTCTCGAGTGGAGGGATGTGAAGTCCCTATTGACACTACACCTGGACAAAAGTTTTACCGCACCCTTGCTGAGATTTTCCTCGATCGGGAAAAAGCTGGTAAGTACAATCAAGCGATGATGGACCTGGGTGCTATGATTTGTACGCCTAGTACACCTCAATGCCCCGAATGTCCAGTGGCTGAGCTTTGTCTCAGTCGAGACAATTTGGAGCTTCAGCAACTACTCCCGATCAAAGCGAAGAGGGTAGCAGTAGAAGATAGATACATTGATTACTTTCTGCTCCTAGATGGTGATAGTCTGTGGGTGGAACGCCGTGACAAAAAGGGTATTTGGAAGGGGCTTTACCAATTCCCTATGCAGGAGCAGAAGGGAAGATTTCTCACTGAGAGGCAACTAAATGAGAGATATGGCGAAGATTGGAAGTTGGTGGAAACAACGGACCTGCCAGATCATCGACTAACGCATCGACAACTACATATAAGGGTACATACTTATCAATGGCAAGGAGAGCTATCATCCGCTTTTGAGTCTCCACTCGAACAAATAGCTATAAGCGACCACCATCTTTATGCTTTTCCGAAGCCGTTGCGTGCCTTTCTGAATAGCCACTTCTCTTGAATATATTTGTAATACAGAGCAGAAAGTCTTATCTTTGGTGATACGAAAACAAGTAAATAACGATCAATAAAGAAAGTAATCTATGTCGACAACAGATCTAAGTTATTACGACCCGAATCAGGTGCCTTCTGGAGAAAAGAAGAAGGTCACAATCATTGTTTCCGAATGGAATAATGATATCACTTTCGCGCTAAGAGATGGAGCGGTCAAGACACTACTGGAATTTGGTGTGAGGGAGGATGATATTGTAGTGCGCTACGTACCTGGAAGTTTTGAGCTACTTTATGCTACGGCAAAGACGCTCCAATTTGGCAATTGCGATGCCATCATTGTGCTGGGTAGTATCATCAGGGGTGAGACACCTCACTTCGACTACATTTCGGAGAGCGTGATGGTGAACCTAGGGCATCTAAACACCCATACTAAACAACTATCGGGCTCAACCTATGTGCCTATCATTAATGGCGTGCTCACGACTAATGATAAGCAGCAAGCACTGGATCGTGCGGGTGGCAAACTAGGCAACAAAGGGGTAGAAGCCGCTGTGACTGCCCTGAAGATGCTGAAGTTTTAAGTAGATAATATAAGAAAACACCTCAGAAAAGCTTCTGAGGTGTTTTTCTTTTATTTCAGCGCTCTCCAAAGTAGAGAGGATGGAAGCACTCCGGGCGATGAAAGTCTGGCTTATCCGCCTTAACTGGCTTCCAAGAGACAAAGTGTGGTATCGCAGTCTTGTCGCCACACTTATAAAGATTAGCTAGAATGTGGCTGGGAAATACCTCTTTATTGATATCCAAACCTAAAATATCAAAAGGAATAAATACCGATACCCAAAAGGTATGAATCCCCTGCGGACGATCAAATATCAGTCCCATACGCTCACTAGTAACCCGCTTAATAGAGTTGTACTCCTCAGTAGAGAGAGAGGAGCTCACATATCGGCTAGCACGATAAGATGCGTCGCAAGTACCAATGCAATTGAATTCAAAGTTGTAGTACCTATTCTCGCCCGGTACCTGCACAAAGCTCTACACAGCTATCTTCGTGCGCCCTATTGCCATCCTCTGCATAGCTTGCCTTGAGCCCTACGCCTTTACTCCAAAAACGACAATAGATGCCTCTAGCCGAATAGGCCAAATCGGCTATCGTAACTGGTTTATAAGGATATTCTTCGGGCCAACTCGTCGTCATAATAGGCAATCGTAGTGCTTTGGTCTCTAATAACATCTCTTGCGATGAAAGGTCC
>USJF01000156.1 GCA_900554935.1 uncultured Porphyromonas sp. | reverse complement strand
ATGGGTCTACCTCACGGCATACCTCGGTCTCATTTTGGATATAGATCTGAGTATTACGTGCGATACGAGCTGAGAAGTCGGTTGGAAGTGCAATCGCCTCGTCCAGTGCATTGGTATGTAGTGACTGCGTGTGACCAAGTGCGGCTCCCATCGCTTCAATACAAGTACGTCCTACGTTATTGAATGGGTCTTGCTCGGTCAAGCTCCAGCCAGAAGTCTGGCAGTGAGTACGAAGCGCCATAGACTTAGGGTTCTTGGCCCCTAGGCTCTTAGTAATCTTAGCCCAAAGCATACGAGCTGCCCTCATCTTGGCGATCTCCATAAAGTGGTTCATACCAATCGCCCAGAAGAATGAAAGGCGTGGTGCAAACTTATCGATATCCATACCTGCCTTGATACCAGCTCTCACATACTCCAAACCATCGGCAAGAGTATATGCCATCTCAATATCTGCCGTAGCTCCTGCCTCCTGCATATGGTAGCCCGAGATAGAGATAGAGTTGAACTTAGGCATATTCTGAGAGGTATACTCAAAGATATCTGCGATGATACGCATACTAAACTCTGGTGGGTAGATGTAAGTATTACGCACCATGAACTCCTTAAGGATATCATTCTGGATCGTACCTGCCATCTCATCTTGCTTAGCACCTTGCTCTAGACCAGCAACGATATAAAAAGCAAGGATTGGCAATACAGCTCCATTCATTGTCATGGATACCGACATCTTATTCAATGGAATACCATCAAAAAGTACCTTCATATCCTCAATAGAGCAGATAGATACACCAGCCTTACCTACATCACCCTCTACACGCTCATTATCGGCATTATAACCACGGTGGGTAGGAAGGTCGAATGCAACAGAAAGACCCTTCTGACCAGAAGCAAGGTTACGACGGTAAAAAGCATTGGACTCCTCAGCAGTAGAGAAACCTGCATACTGACGGATAGTCCAAGGGCGCATCGTGTACATCGTGCTATAAGGGCCACGGAGATAAGGAGCCACACCAGCAGCGTAGTGCAGGTGCTCCATTCCCTCCAAGTCCTCCTTGGTGTATACCTCTTTTACATTGATCAGCTCAGGCGTAGTCCAGTCGTAATCAATATGATTGGCTTTATTAAACTCTGCAACACTGGGCTGTGACCATCCTCCTTGGAGGATATTTATATCTTTATAATTTGGTTTCATAACTTTAATTCCCTTTCCTCTTACTTGCTACTTCTTGGTTTGATGCCCATTAGCTCGTTGAACTTCTGCATTGTCTCCAGCACATTGGCCTTGACGTGCACAAAATACTCAATGCCCTTTGCCTGAAGCTCCTCCATACATGCAGGTGCTCCCGCAATCACTAGAGGTATCTCACCCTTCAGAGCCTCATAAGCTTGAGGACCATACTCCGCATACTCATCGTCGCTAGAGCAGAGCACTACGATATCGGCTCCTTCCTTACGTGCTGCATCAACACCTTCTTGAACGGTCTCAAATCCAAGATTATCGATTAGCTTGTAGCCAGCTACAGCGAAGAAGTTTGAGCTAAACTGCGAACGAGTCTCATTGCAAGATTACCGATCGTCAGCATAAATACCTTAGGCGTCTTACCACTAGCCTCAGTAGCAAGTCTGAGCTCCTCAAAATCAGAAGCACCACGACGCTTATCAAGAGCAGTCACTTCCTTACCCTCGATCTTGCTATTATCGATAACTCTTGTCTCCTCTGTAGAGGTCTCTGTAAAGTTAGGGAAGATATTAGTTCCTAAGAGGTTCTCCCTACGTGTTGCAACAGCCTTGTGGCGCGCATCGTTAGAAGCATTAACGGCCTCTTGTATCTTACCTTCATTGGCGAGCTTGGCAAAACCACCCTGCTCATCAACCTCCAAGAATAACTTCCACCCCTGCTCAGCAATAGACTGAGTAAGGTGCTCAATATAGTAAGAACCTCCGGCAGGGTCTACCACCTTATCAAAGTGGCTCTCCTCCTTCAGTAGCAATTGCTGATTACGAGCGATACGACGTGAGAAGTCGCTACCCTTTGGATTAAAGTGCTTATCAAAAGGATTGACCGTTACAGAGTGAACTCCCGCGATGGTAGCACTCATCGTCTCGGTCATGGTACGGAGTAGATTGACGTAAGCGTCATAGATGGTTTTATTCCACTTACTGGTCTCCGCATGAACCACTGCCTTAGTGGCCCTATCAGTAGCCTTTTCATCATTGCTACGAACGATCAAAGCCCAAAGCCAACGAATAGCTCTAAACTTAGCTATCTCCATAAAGTAGTTAGAGCCAATACCCATATCAAAGCGGATCCGCTCTGCTACTTCGCTAATACTCTTACCACTCTTCTCGCTCACCTTGGTCAGTATGTCTGCCCCAGCTGCCCGATCGGAAGAGCAGCCGATTTCTTGGTAAATATAGGCTCCAGCATTCACGAGGTCAACGCTCTGGAATGTAAGGCAACTAAATTGTGTCAGTGGTTCCGCTGCCTTCAGAACCTCCACAGATGCCTCTACCCACTCCGACCAACGTACACCAGCGCCCAAAGTATGCCTAAAAGGATTGAAGCCAAATGAACCTCTCACCTTCCCTAGATCTGCACCGAGTGCTTTAAGAGCCACCTTAGTAGCCTCAATGAGCTGTACTGTAAGATCTCGACGAGAATAAAGATTGATCTCTAGCTTGTCTAGGTCAATCCCTGCAAGCATCTCTTGGATTGTGGCCGCATTTACGCACTCATCTACGAAGTGTAGGCCAACACTATTGGCACCACGCTCCATCAGACACTTGATATTGGTATTTAGTTGCTGTATATTCCCTTGTACAGAAACATCCTGCCTAATAAGCCACTTATTATCAGTCTTTGTACCCCTTACATAAGGGAACTGACCAGGCAATACATCCTTAGTAGGAAGATGCTCTATATCCTCAGCCCTATAAAATGGCTGAACGTTAAAGCCCTCCTTCGTACGCCAAACTAGCTTCTTCTCGAAGGGAGCTCCCTTAAGGTCTCTAGTGACCACCTCCATCCACTCTTCATTGGAGACTGGAGGAAATTCGCTAAATAGCTTCTCTCTTTTTTCTTTCATAATCATCGAACGATGTACATTTTGTAGGCTTTTAGTCGTCTACCAATATTATAACTACTAGGGTTTACACCACTTGGGTTGACGCTCAAGTAAGGTCT
>USJF01000155.1 GCA_900554935.1 uncultured Porphyromonas sp. | reverse complement strand
AAAAAAAAAAGCCGATACCCCCACAAGCGTGTATCGGCTTATTCTTTTCCAGAACCGCTCTTACCCCACCTCGAGAAGTAAAAAGTGTAAATATCATCTCAAATATGTGGCTATTTACAGAATAAAGTCTATATTTGCCATAAGGTCGCTAATACTGTATTCAACCCCTTGGACAGATTGGCTATTGAAGGAGAATAAACATAACATTAACATATAACATTAGGAAATTAGTATGAACATCTCACACATTGAGCATCTAGGAATTGCTGTAAAGAGCATCGAAGAGCACCGTCCTTATTACGAAAACGTACTAGGTTGGAAGTGCTACAACATCGAGGAGGTTGCCGACCAAAAGGTAAAGACCGCTTTCTTTAAGGTAGGTAACTCTGAGACCAAGATCGAGCTACTGGAGCCTACTAGCCCAGATAGCACCATAGCTAAGTTTATCGAGAAGCGTGGCGAAGGTATCCATCACATCGCCTACTGCGTAGAGGATACCGACAAGGCACTTCAGGAGGCCAAAGATAAGGGCGTAGCATTGATCGACGAGAAGGCACGCCGCGGTGCTGAAGGCCTGATGATTGGCTTCGCTCACCCAAAGTCTACCGGAAAGGTACTGACAGAGTTTTGCTGCCACCCAAAGGAGAAGTAAGGCGAGATAGCTATAGAGAAGATTAAATCACATAGAAGTATTAGATATGAGTACTCAAGTAGATAAGATACAGCAGCTGATCGAGATGCGCCAGAAGGCACGCCTCGGCGGTGGCGAAGCAAGAATCGAAAAGCAGCACGCACAGGGCAAGATGACCGCCCGCGAGCGTATTGACCAGCTACTCGATAAGGGGAGCTTTGAGGAGATAGATATGTTTGTGGAGCTCCGCTCTACCAACTTCGGCATGGACAAGAAGAAAGTCCTTGGTGATGGCGTAGTAACTGGCTGCGGTACCATCGACGGCCGGCTCGTTTACGTCTTTGCCCAAGACTTCACTGCCATTGCAGGTTCACTTGGAGAGATGCACGCTGCCAAAATCTGCAAGATCCAAGATATGGCCATGCGCGTAGGTGCTCCTGTGATCGGCATCAACGATTCAGGTGGTGCCCGTATCCAAGAGGGCGTCAATGCACTTTCAGGCTACGCCGAGATTTTCGAGCGTAATATCCTTGCCAGTGGTGTGGTACCACAGATCTCAGCTATCTTCGGTCCATGTGCCGGTGGTGCCGTTTATTCGCCAGCGCTTACCGACTTCATCATCATGGTAGAGGGCACCTCCTATATGTTCCTTACCGGGCCAAAGGTAGTCAAGACCGTAACCCACGAAGATGTGACACAGGAGGAGCTAGGAGGCGCTTCCGTACACGCATCTAAGAGCGGTGTAGCGCAGTTTGCCGTAGCTACTGAGCTAGAGGGTATCGACCTTATCAAGAAGCTCATCAGCTTCATCCCATCCAATAATATGGAGTCTGCACCTCTCGTAGAGTGCACCGATCCTATCGATCGTATGGAGGATGCCCTCAATGAGATCATCCCCGACAACCCCAATAAGGCCTATGATATGTACGAGGTACTTGCTGCCATCGTAGATAATAGAGAGTTCCTAGAGGTACACCGCAACTTCGCTGATAATATCATCTGCGGATTTGCGCGCCTAGGCGGTATGAGCGTAGGTATCGTAGCCAACCAGCCAAAGAGCAAAGCCGGTTCGCTCGACGTCAATGCCTCTCGCAAGGCAGCTCGCTTCGTACGCTTCTGCGACGCCTTCAATATCCCACTCGTTACCCTAGTCGACGTTCCTGGCTTCCTACCAGGTACCGGACAGGAGTATAATGCAGTGATCACCCACGGAGCCAAGCTACTCTACGCCTACGGCGAAGCAACAGTGCCAAAGGTTACCTGCATCCTGCGTAAAGCCGACGGTGGTGCCTACATCGTGATGAGCTCAAAGCACCTACGTGGAGATATCAACTACGCTTGGCCAACAGCCGAGATCGCAGTGATGGGCCCAAGCGGTGCCGTAGAAGTAGTATTTGCAAAAGAAGTGAAAGAGGCAGAAGACCCAGCAGCCAAAGCCATCGAGAAAGAGGCAGAGTACCGCAAGGCCTTTGCCAATCCATACAATGCAGCCTCCTACGGCTACATTGATGATGTGATCGAGCCACGCAATACCCGCTTCCGCCTGATCCGTGCCCTCAAGCAATTGCAGAATAAGAAGCTCACACTTCCTGCAAAGAAGCACGACAACATCCCACTATAAAAAGTTTTTCACACAGTAAAGAGGAATAAGATTATGAATATCAAACTTCCCTCCTCGCAGGACGTCTACGCAGCCATTGCACTAGCACTCCATGAGACACTTGGCACCCCACACGATAGAGAGAGCAACGTCATCACTATCGACGATGCCAAGCACCTCAACTCCCCTTGGGGAGCAAAGGTACTCACCATGCGTCAGTTGCCAGAAAAGCGATAGCCCAGAATAAGCGTCGTGAATTAAGAGAATACGAGAATAGACATAGATAAAATATGAAGACATTTGACTATACCATAAATGGCGTGAAGTACCATGTAGACGTGGTAAGCATCAAAGAGGATATCGCCGAGGTGAGAGTTAATGGCAATAGCTACGAAGTTCAGCTAGATAGAGCCTTCGACATAGACCAAGAGGCTTGGGCAGCAGCTACACCAAAAGCAGCCGCACCAAAGGCAGCGCCCGTAGCGCCAAAGGCGTCAGAGCCAGCCCCTGCTACAGAGGCACCAAAGGCAGCTCCAGCAGCCGGAGGCAAGGCATCAGGCGCACCTATCAAGTCGCCACTTCCAGGCGTGATCATCGACATCGTAGTAAGTGTAGGTGCTAGCGTCAAGAAAGGCCAAAAGATCATGGTGCTAGAAGCCATGAAGATGGAGAATGAGATCAAAGCCGACCGCGATGGCGTCATCACCTCTATCCAGATCAATAAAGGCGATACCGTACAAGACGGCGATACACTCGTAACCATCGAGTAAAATACCACTCCTATATATATAGGTACAAGGGCGAGCAAAAGATCATTGCTCGCCCTTTTTATTATCTTCTACCCAGGGGTAACGCATTAGAAGGGTCTTACCACGAGACATTCATCAGAGATTCAATAGGTAAGGACCTCCAATAATCATTGCTGTCCGGAGAATTCGGAAATGGGTATAACGAGGGGGCTCAATCGCT
>USJF01000154.1 GCA_900554935.1 uncultured Porphyromonas sp. | reverse complement strand
ACACCTATACTAACTAAATTCCGCAAGCGAGAGGAGGCGCATAGGAGGATATATGCCCACTTTCTGGAGGTATAGACATAGTGCTAGTTAATGCAGATGAGCTCTGAGCGTTTTAGGTCTTTCTGTCCATTGGAGGTTTACAATCGTATATAAATCATAGGACTATAATGCTGGAAATTGAGTTTGTAACTGAGCGATCAGTGAGTTTGAAACTCCATGAAGGCTGAGTTACAAACTCAATGATCGCTCAGTTACAAACTCGCCTATACTTTGGTTTCGAGCTAGGTAACTGCTTGTTTTGGCACTTCCGATCGTCTCCCTTAAAGAGTCTTGAGGAATTGAGGTATTAACTGTAACTATAAGTGATTACCTAACTTTTGGTATCTTTGGGGTGCAGAATAAGTTGGGATAAAAAGAAGTAACTTATGGAAGAAGTGATAAAAAGAGTTGCCCAAATGGAGGAGGTGACGAATCGTATGAATGCAGCTAATGAAGCTTTACAAGCCACTTTAGATGAGTGGCGTAAAGCACGTACCGCCTTTCAGGAGGTGCAAGAGTATTACTATAGCGATAAGTGGCGGAGCGATATGGAGCTGAGTAATCAAGGCAAGCTCCCTACGGATATGCCACAGGGGGTTCTCTCTGAGGATGGTATCTATGATGTGATGGGCTCCAATCACTTTCTTGCACTTGAGCTTATTGATACTGCGATGAAGCTAGAGCTCTATAGAGAAGACGAATAATGATTTCACATAAAAATAGATTGAGAAGAAGTATGGCAGAGAAAGAGTTCCATTATCAAGAAATGTTTCCACTTGGGAAAGAGAAAACAGAGTACTACCTACTGACAGATAAATATGTTAGTACGGCAGAGTTTGAGGGGAAAAGCATCCTCAAGATAGAGTACGAAGGTATCCGTCAGATGGCTAGGCAAGCCTTTCACGATGTTAGTTTTTACCTCCGTCCTGAGCATCAGCGGATGGTGCAGAAGGTGCTTTTGGATCCTGAGTCATCGGAGAATGATAAGTTCGTCGCCCTTACTTTTTTGAGAAATGCTGAGGTCAGTGCCAAGGGGCTCCTTCCTTTTTGCCAAGATACGGGAACTGCCATTGTTTTAGGCAAAAAAGGTCAGAGAGTATGGACCGACTTTACCGATGAAGAGGCTATCTCTCACGGAATTTATGATACCTATACCACCGATAATCTAAGGTATTCACAGAATGCTCCACTAAGCATGTATGAGGAGGTGAATACCAAGACTAATCTCCCAGCACAGATTGATCTACTCGCTGTGGAGGGGGACGAATACAAGTTCCTGTGCGTGGCAAAGGGTGGGGGATCGGCCAATAAGACTTATCTCTACCAAGAGACTAAGGCGATCCTTAATCCAGCAACACTAGTCCCCTTCTTAGTGGAGAAGATGAAGACTCTCGGTACAGCTGCTTGTCCTCCATACCACCTTGCCTTTGTGATTGGTGGAACTTCCGCTGAGACCAACCTTAAGACGGTCAAACTGGCAAGTACTAAGTACTACGACGAGCTCCCAACCTCTGGTAATGAGTATGGTAGAGCTTTCCGTGACCTTGAGTTGGAGCAATTGCTTCTGGAGGAGGCGCATAAGATTGGCCTTGGTGCTCAGTTTGGTGGTAAGTACTTTGCTCACGACGTACGCGTCATTAGATTGCCTCGACATGGTGCCTCGGTACCTGTAGGTATGGGGGTAAGCTGTTCGGCCGACCGAAATATCAAGGCAAAGATAAATAAAGAGGGTATTTGGATTGAGAAGCTAGAGACCCATCCTGCAAGCCTTATTCCAGAGGAATATCGTGAGGGCTTTGAAGGAAAGTCGGTAAGCGTAGACCTCAATAGACCTATGAGTGAGATATTGGCACAGCTTGATCAGTATCCTGTCTCCACTCGTTTATCTCTGAGTGGTACCATTATTGTAGGTCGAGATATTGCCCATGCCAAGCTTAAGGAGCGTATTGATAAGGGGGAAGGCTTGCCACAATATATCAAAGATCACCCTATCTACTATGCAGGACCAGCTAAGACCCCTAAGGGCATGGCATCAGGTTCTTTCGGGCCTACTACTGCTGGGCGTATGGACTCTTACGTAGACCTATTCCAGAGCCATGGAGGTAGTATGATTATGATTGCCAAGGGTAATCGTAGCCAGCAAGTCACTGATGCATGCCATAAGCATGGTGGCTTCTATCTGGGTAGCATCGGTGGTCCAGCCGCCATCTTGGCACAAAATAGCATCAAGAAGGTGGAGGTACTTGAATACCCAGAGCTAGGTATGGAGGCGATTTGGAAGATCGAAGTAGAGGACTTCCCAGCCTTCATATTGGTTGATAATAAGGGCAATGACTTCTTTAAGCAACTGAAGCCTAGGAAGTAATAGCTTAAAAGTATTAGGGAGAGAGGTGCACTTTGCCACCGCTCTCCCTAATTTTGTTTTGTCCAACAAGTGCCCCATACTAAGGTTGGACCTGTTTCATGATAAGAATAAATAGAATGAATAATTTGGATAACGTAAAGAGATTATTGAATCAACGCCATAGCCACTACCAATTGGCTAGTGAGTGGGTGGCACCGCAAGCGGAGGTGGAGAAGATGCTCAAGGAGGTCTTGGCACTCGTTCCCACACACTTCAATTCTCAAGGAGTCCGAATGGTGCTGCTTACTGGCGAGGCTCACAAGCAGCATTGGCAACTGATAGAAAAGATATTGATTCAGAATATCGGTGAGGCGGCTTATAATAGCGGCACCCGTGATAAGATTCATACAGCTTTTATGAGCGGGGTAGGGACTGTCCTTTTCTTTGATGAAGAGGAGACTACCCAGCAGTTGATGAAGCAGTTTCCACTCTATGCCCACAACTTTCCTAAGTGGGCAGAGCAGGTGCAAGGGTCACACCAATTGGCTGTATGGCTTGGATTGGTAGGCCTTGGATTTGGTGCTAGCCTTCAGCACTATATTGGGTTGGACGATAATGCCATTCGTAAAATGGCTGGTGTTCCGCAGAATTGGCGATTAGTAGCTCAAATGCCATTCGGCAAAGCAGTAGACGAGCAAGGACCCAAGGAAAAGTTGCCTATAGAGCAGTTGCTCAAGGTACTGGATTAGACGCCTGAGACTCCTACCTACATGATTATCTCCCCTCACACTCTTTTATAGATGTGAGGGGCTTTTTTATGGTTAAGAAATGCTTAATCTGTAATAAATAAAGCTAAGAGCCGGCATT
>USJF01000153.1 GCA_900554935.1 uncultured Porphyromonas sp. | reverse complement strand
AGCGATAAGAAGAGTGAATGTCAATATCGCTGCCACTACCGTGGCGAACTATCGTAGGCTACACGAGGCTGGTATTGGTACCTATATCCTTTTCCAAGAGACTTACCATAAGAGCAACTATGAAGCGCTCCACCCAACTGGACCTAAGAGTGACTATGCCTACCATACGGAGGCTATGGATAGGGCAATGGAGGGGGGCATTGATGACGTTGGCTGTGGGGTGCTCTTTGGTCTCAATACCTATCTCTATGATTTCATTGGCCTTTTGATGCATGCTGAGCATCTCGAGGCTCGCTTTGGGGTAGGGCCACACACCATTAGTGTACCTCGTATCTGTCCGGCCGATGATATCTCTTTAGGGGACTTTCCAAATGCGGTGCCAGATGATATCTTTTTGCACATTGTGGCGGTAGCTCGTATTGCTGTTCCTTATACGGGTATTATTATGTCTACAAGGGAGAGTGCTTCGGTTCGGAGTAAAGCACTTCATCTAGGCGTATCTCAGGTGAGCGGTGGGTCTAAGACTACGGTTGGTGGCTATGCTCATGAATTGGAGGCTAAGGACTCTGCTCAGTTTGATGTAAGTGACCAACGCACACTGGATGAGGTGGTGGCTTGGCTCCTAGAGGAGGGGCATATTCCTAGCTTCTGTACCGCTTGCTATAGGGAGGGGCGTACGGGAGATCGCTTTATGCAGCTCTGTAAGAATGGTCAGATCGCCAATTGTTGTGGTCCCAATGCCTTGATGACACTTGAGGAGTATATTTCGGACTATGCATCATCTCGTACGCGCCAATTGGCAGAGCCTATTATCGAGCGAGAACTATCACTGATACCTAATCCTAAGGTACAGTCAATAGCACGGGAGCGTATTCAAAGGATCAAAGGTGGGGAGCGGGACTTTAGATTGTAAGTGGTATGAAGTCGGTCTCTACACCTTTGTCGGAGTTGCCTCATATCTTGCTCTATGGGGCAGTGAATAGTGGCAAGTCTACGTTATTCAATTTGTTGGTGGGGCAAGAGTACGCTGTCACTTCGCCCATTGCTGGTACCACTACCGATGTGCTCTATAAACGTATTGAACTGCCTGAGGTCGGGCCAGTAGTACTGGGAGATACTCCTGGTATTGGGGATGGCTCCCCTCTTGGGGAGAAGAGGATGGCAGCGACTCGGGTGGCATTAAGACGTGCCGACTTGGTGCTAGTTCTTCAGTCTGAGGAGGAGTTACTTGACCCAGACTTGCCTAAATTCTATCCGAATGCTACCTTTCTGCCCTTAAAACTCTCTTTCGAAGAAGAGGGGGAGGCAGTGCGCCGGCGAGTTATTGCATTGATCATTCAAGCCCTTAAGGAGCGTCCAAAGCACAGATGTGAGTCTCTTACTGGAAGTCTAGCGAAGCGTGGAGATATGGTTCTTTTGGTGATGCCACAGGATAGTGCTGCACCTAAGGGACGTTTGATTCTGCCACAGGTGCAGATGATTAGGGAGTTGTTGGATAAGCATTGTATGGTGGTGGCGATTCAACCAGAGGAGCTCCAGACTACTTTTATGAAGCTAAAGGGGTTACCCGACTTAGTTGTGACCGACTCCTCGCTCTTTCAATCAGTAGAGTCGCAGTTGCCTCCCGATGTGCCACTTACCTCTTTCTCAGTGCTGATGAGTGCTTACAAAGGGGATATCAGCCGACTAGTGGAGGGCGCAAAGGTGCTTTCGGAGTTACCGCTAGATGCCCATATCTTGATTGCGGAGGCTTGTAGTCATGTGCCGACGAATGAGGATATCGGGCGGGTGAAGTTGCCTAAGTTATTGCGTCAAAAGCTTGGCGATAAGTTGGTGATTAGCCATGTGAATGGCAATGACTTTCCTACCGATCTTAGTGGGTACCAACTGGTGATTCACTGTGGCGCTTGTATGATGAATCGCAATCATCTGCTTACACGGCAAGATGAGGCAGGACGTCAGCAGGTACCAATGACTAACTATGGCATTGCTATTGCTCAGCTCCTTGGAATACTAGACCGGGTGGTACTCCCATAATGTATGTTTGGTAGTATAAACCTTGGGGGTCTGCTAAAGATTTGGTAATTTTGATAGCAGAAGGGGTGGGGAATCTGGCAGGTAGCCAGTGAGTTTGAAAAGTATGTATATCAATATAATAGACTTATGAAACTAACGATACTTAGTGACTTGCTTCGGGACCACTTGCAGTTGGTAGGCAAGGGGATTGGAGGTAAAGGGTTAGCCATTATGGAATTTGCTCTAGTAGAGGTGAGTGGCAATAAAATGAAACTGACCGCTACTGATGGAGAAACTCGTATTTGTAGCTATGTGGATCTTAATAGCAAGGAGGGTGAGGACTTTAGCTTCTGCGTAAGAGTACGCCAGCTACTGGAGCCCCTTCGTGAGATTCCTAATCAGATGATTGAGTTTGAGCTCAATAGCGCAGACTATGAGCTACACGGTAAGTACAATAATGGTTTCTTTTCTTTCCCTGTAATAAAGGGTGAAGACTTCCCTGATGTGCAGTCGCTTGGTGATGAGGGGTTGAAGATTAAGATGCCTATCGCTAGCTTCTATGAGGGATTGGATAATACAGTTTATGCTACTACGGTGGATGATGTGCGTCCTATCATGACGGGTGTGCATGTAGATATCCGTCCGGAGCATATCACTTTTGTGGCAACGAATGGCTTCTTACTCTCATACTATAGGCACTCTATGCTGGAGCTTAATGTGAGTGAGCAACACAGGTACACACTACATAAGAAGCCGGTGCAACTGCTTCTACAGGTACTCTCTAAGGGTGATGATGGAGATATAGAGCTAGAGTTTCATCCCAATTATGCGGTCTTTAAGACAGAGTCTATGGAGCTACAATGCAGATTGCTAGAGGGTAAGTATCCAAATTATGAGACAGTCATTCCTAAGGATAATGATAAGCTTTTAGAGGCGGATAGGTTGCAACTTCTAGCTGCTACGAGGCGTGTGGCTGTCTTTACCAATAAGGCGATGGATCTTATTAACTTTGACTTCTCTCCCAATGAATTGGTACTGAAGGCAACGGATCAGGACTTTAGTACCAAAGCAGAGGAGGCAGTGCCTGTCTCTTTCTCAGCACCAGAGGCGAGGTTCTCTTTTAGGTCTTCACACTTGATTCAGCTTCTTACTGTAATGCCTTCAGAGACAATTGCAATGCGCATTGGTGATGCCTCTCGCGCTGCTTTGGTGACCCCTGTTGGTGGTGAAGCTGGTGTGGAGATTGTGGTGGCAGTG
>USJF01000152.1 GCA_900554935.1 uncultured Porphyromonas sp. | reverse complement strand
CCGGCGTAGGGATAAGGAGAATTTCTGGGTGATCTTCTCGCTCTTCTTTATGACTGGTATTGCGATAGTACTCTATGTGAATCAACCGCCCTATCAGGTACGTGATCGTGACTACTCCTATGCAGGCTCTTTCTATGCCTTTGCTATCTGGATTGGGATGTCGGTACCGGCACTCTATAGGCTATTTGTGAAGGGGGAGAAGGAGCGCCCCGCACTGGCTGGGTCTCTTTACGGCTGTAGGGCTAGCTGTGGTGGGCTTGGTTTTTCAGCAGAATTACGATGACCATGATCGTAGCGGGCGGTCGCTGGCTTCGGACTTTGGCAATAACTACCTAGAGAGCTGTGAAGAGAATGCCATCATCTTCTGCAATGGTGATAATGATACTTTCCCCCTCTGGTATGCACAAGATACGGAGGGCGTAAGGCGAGATATCAAGGTGTGCAACACCTCATACCTACAGGCCGATTGGTACATTGACCAGATGAAGCGCTGGAGCTATGAAGCAGCACCGATGCCTATTAGCTGGACCCCCAAGGAGTATGGCGGAGAGAAGCGACTAGTGGCCTATATCATCTCCAATACCACCGATACCATACCGCTACGGCTAGGCTTGGACTTTGTAGCGAGTGACGACCCTCAGCTGAAGCAGATACCGGGGGTAGCTCAGCCGATTGACTACCTACCGGCGGATCAATTGTCACTTGAATTTGACCCCGCTCAACTAGTGAAGAATGGCACGCTGATGCCCGCCGACACGGTGGGCTTGAAGCGGCCTGCGATGCACTTCGACTTCTCTAAGAAGCAATACCTAGGTAGGCAAGAGCTGATTATCCTAGATATGCTAGCGACGAATCAATTTGAGCGACCTATCTACTACGCTCTCACGGTGGGAGATGATCAGAGAGTAGGGATGTCGGACAACTTCCGCCAGACAGGTATGGCGTATCAAGTGCTGCCAATTAAGGTGCGAGGCACTGGTCGTGAGGTAGATCTTGAGCGGATGTACCGCAATGTAACTGAGCGCTTCCGCTGGGGTGGTGCCGATAAGCCGGGAACTTACTTCGATGAGAATGGGCGTAAGTTAGTGGAGACGTACCGTAGCATGGTCTTTGCGCCGCTGGCTAAAGGTTTGGCGGAGCAAGGCGATCTGAAGCGAGCTAAGGAGGTATTGGCGCTATCGGAGCACGCAGTGCTGGAGGAGAATGTACCGCACTCCGTTTCATCGCTTCCACTAGTAGAAGCTTACTACTTGGCGGGGCTGACGAAGAGGGGAGATGAGATCGCTGGTAAGGTAATAGAGGATTATCTGCATCAGCTGGATTGGTTTTTCCGCCTTAAGCCCGAACTGATGCTCAACTCTCTGCCCGATATCCAAAATGCACTACTTATAGTGACAGAGGCGCTGAAGCTAAGTAATAGCCACAGCGATGCCCTCAAAGAAAAGTACAACGCACAGCTGGCAAGATACCAAGATACACTTCTAGGTATCCTGAAGCTACTACGGGAACCATGATGATTATAGAGCAACCACCAAAGCTCTATCGCAAGCTCTTTCCAGGGGCGATATGGCGGATCCCTAGTCTGCCACACGAGGAGCAACCATCGGTATACCTCACGTTTGACGATGGACCTATCCCCGAGGTGACACCGTGGGTACTGGATACTTTGGCGGGGTATGGGGTGAAGGCGACTTTCTTCTGCGTTGGGGAAAATGTATGGCGCTTCTACCCACTCTTCGAGCGAATCCTACAGGAAGGCCATGCGGTGGGTAATCATACTTACCACCACCTACAGGGCTTGCCGACACCTACCCGTACCTATCTACGGGATGCTACAAGAGCGGATCAGCTGATACATTCGCCCCTCTTTAGGCCTCCGCATGGGCACCTTGGATGGAGCCAATTGAAGGCGCTCCGAAATAGGTACCAGCTGATTATGTGGGATGTGGTAACCCGCGACTACTCCAAGCGGGTCACCCCACAACAAGTACTAAATACCGTGAAGCGATACACCCGTGACGGCTCTATCATCGTATTCCACGACTCACTCAAGAGCGAGCAGAATCTCCGCTACGCTCTACCGAAGGCCATCGAATTTCTCCTCGAGGAGGGGTATCAATTCAAAAGGCTACCTGGTCGGTGCGAGGCGAGAACTAACTCTTTAATAACAGAGGCATTATGACTCAACCTAACAACCAACACCAACAACTCAACTGGGCAGGGCGCCTATTAGCTCGATTCGGTTGGGAGACTATATTTCCCGAGACTTTTCATCCGAAGAGTGTTATCTGCGTAGCTCCGCACACCTCCAATTGGGACTTTATCATAGGCTACCTATTTTACAAGGCGTGGGGAGTGGGCGTAACGCCTCGCTTTTTGATCAAGAAAGAGTGGTTTACCTTTCCTTTCAACCTTATATTCAAGCCCCTAGGCGGATTGCCTGTAGATCGTAAGCGGGGAGGCTCATCGGTAGACCAAGTGGTAAAGCTATTTGAGCAGGCCGACCAGCTCCATATCGGGATTACGCCAGAAGGGACCCGCAAGCGCCGTGACCGCTGGAAGAGTGGTTTCTACCGCATTGCTCAAGGGGCAGGTGTGCCTATTGACCTCGCCAAGATCGACTACAAGAAAAAGGAAGTAGGCATCATTGCTTCTATTATGCCAGATCAGACCGATATCGAAGAGGCGATCCGTAAGATTCGCAGCTACTTCGATAGCAGCATGGCAAAGTTTCCCGCACAATTTGCCGACCTATGATAGATCAGCTGGTAGTTGCCTCACTACAGATGGAGCAGAGGCAGAAGGATATTGAGGCCAATATCGCTAAGGTGGAGCAACTGGTGGCGGGGCAACGTTTTGACCTACTAGTGCTACCAGAGATGTGGACCACTGGGTTCATTGTCAAGGTAGCGGAGCTCTCTCCAGTGTTTCTGACAGAAGCTTTCGAGCGTGGGTTAGAAACGATGAAGGAACTAGCCAAGGCACACAATGCAGCCATCTACGGCACACTTCTCGAGCTTCGTCTGAGTGGAAAGCCAAGCAACACCGGACTTTTCGTGACCCCTTCAGGCAAAGTAACCTACTACCGCAAGAAGCACCTATTTCACTTAGGCGGAGAGGCAGAGCACTTCGAGGCAGGCAAAGAGCGAGTACAAGTAGAGTACCATGGCTGGCAAATACGCCTCAGCATCTGCTACGACCTCCGCTTCCCCACTTGGCTACGACAAGACCCACAGCTCGGACTTTATCACCTGCTACTCTGCTCTGCCAATTGGCCTC
>USJF01000151.1 GCA_900554935.1 uncultured Porphyromonas sp. | reverse complement strand
AGATCTTCTTGACGAATCAGCTAGGCAAAAGGCAAATGAAATGGGGGATAGGGAGCAGCGCTTAGCTGACTTGATAGCTCAAAGAGATGCCCATCCCCTTAACGACCAAATAAAGGCAAAGCAAGCAGAAGTAGATGCGGCGAAAAAGATAAGACCAATTACTAAAGCAACTAGAGCATTAGTAAAAAAATTATCTGACGAGTTGGCTGCCCTGAAGAAGCAGTTGAAAGATAAGTACCCACAAATTCCTATACTTGAAAAGGAAATAAAACAGATCAATGAGAAGTATACAAAAAAGGAATACGATGCTGGAGACGATGTCACTCCGCTCACCTATGCCCATGGCATCAACCGCATCTACTACTCGTTAGGCACGCAGAAGTTCTACCTCAATTACCACGATATTCCAGTTGTCAACCGTGGTGGTGTCACCCACCAGCTAAAGACTACTGACGAGTGGTATACCAAAATTACCAATGCCATCCCAGGGAATGCAATACCAAAGGCGTCACAAGATTTGCTGAATAAATTTAGCGGGGTACTGAATGGCACCATCCAAGCGGAGACGCTTTCTGCTGATGAGCAGCGTGCGATGGACTTCTACCTATATGGTAGGGTAGCTCCCGACTTGGTGACTGCATTCAATGGTACTGGCAAGTACGACCGTATCGACCTGCGTCTCGGCTATGTAGAGGACTTCACCGCCAAGCACAAGGATCAAGTGGTCAATTATGAGATTATGACCAGATATCGTGGAGTAAATGCACGAGGTCAAAGTGGTGATTATATGCAGAACACCCGCCTGCTGATGGTCTACTACGCTTGGGTGAACCCCAATACCAATAACAACCGCACCTGGTACTCATCACCTGTATTGCGTAACAATATCTACCATATGTTCATCACCGGCTTCTCGAAGATGGGGCTATCGGGGATCCCCTTTGTGAAGAAGCCTACCGACTCACGCTTCACCTATCTGCATAACTTCGACCCCGATGAGAAGGTGCCATCGAAGGATGAGTATCTGCCTATTGAGAGCCCTTATATGGGTATACAGGTAAATAATGTCGGTTGGGGGATACATAGCTTTAAAAAACAATTCTAATCACTATTAGATATGACTAAGAGAATACTAAATAGGGCATTTGCCCTCCTCCCAATTCTGTTTCTTGGAGGGTGTCAATCGTTATTGCACGACCAGCTTAAGGAGTGCCCACGGGAGATAGAGGTTTCGCTCTATACTCAGACCGATTGTGATGGGGCACGCACCTACCCTAGCGATGTGAAGAGTGTGCTCCTCATTGCCTACAATGAAAAGGGCGAGGCAGTGGCGACACAGACCCACGAGGGACCCATCTCGGCCGAGACCAAGGTGCGGATGACGGTCCCAGCATCGGAGTCGATACGTGTTGTAGCATGGTCGGGGCTTTACAAGGATCACTTTGATCTTACGCCCAATGCTAAGCTTCAGGAGCAGTTTGCCCAGCTGAAGGCGAACCAAGACCTGAAGGGGCAAAGGATTCGCCAAGGGATCAGCCCTGTAATAGCTATGAAGCCCCTCGACCAGATGGGGGCACAGGAGGTGACACCAGTGGAGGTGAATCTATTGGAGCTCACCAACCGTATCAAGGTCCATATTACAGGTTTGGAGGAGTCGGATAAGATATCTGTAGATGTCGTCTCAGCAAACGACCGCTACAGTGCCGAGGGAAAGATGCTACGGACAGGCAACGATACTCCATATACGTACCTGGCTTACACCAAGAGCAAGCCCAATACCTTTGTAGGGCCTGCAGAGCCAGGTTGTGTACCAGCAATCAATGGAGAGCTAACGGTAGAGGTAACTACTCTAGCACTACGTAGCGGACAGAACAACTGGATCACAATGCGTAAGACAGGCAACGAGCTACCATTCTTCCAAAAGGATCTCCTCGGGCTTTTGCTATTCGCATCCAAGAAAGGTGCTCCTGTCAATCTCTACTGCGACCACGATTTCACGGTAGAGCTAGTGGTAAAGCGTTGTCCTAATTGTACAGAAGGATACGCCGTTACCTGGATTACGATCAATAATTGGGGCGTTAAAAGCACCGATATTGAGTTAGATGTACAATAATTACGAATGAGTCAACTATCCTATAAGATAGGGAT
This sequence comes from uncultured Porphyromonas sp., assembly GCA_900554935.1. Lineage (GTDB taxonomy): Bacteria > Bacteroidota > Bacteroidia > Bacteroidales > Porphyromonadaceae > Porphyromonas_A. Next base: position 1,145 of record USJF01000151.1, on the reverse strand, counting down.
CAGTTGCCTGTTTCTGCTCTCCCTATTTCATACTAGTTGTACCAACTTGATATTTGACGCGCCTTATCCTGATCCTGGTCAGGGTAAGGTCGCTGTCGTTTTTAGCCGTCCCGAACTACTCTTGCCGGAGGGGACGGAGGAGCGTTTTGGAAAGATCACCTCGCTACGTCTGGTAGCTACCAATCTAAAGGGAGAGGTGGTGTATAATGGGCGGCTACGCTACAAGGGGGCGGATAGGAACCTCAGTTGGCGTCAGTTGGCGTGTAGTGACCCTGTGGTGCTGGATCAGAGCACCTATGAATTCTTTTTCATCGCCAATGAGGAGGGTATAGGGATCAGTGCGGAGGAGTTGATGCAGATCAATAGCAAGTATGCGTTGATGCAATTGACCTATTTTACCCCTCTCACACGGCCTGAACGTAGGCCATTTTTGATCCCCTTTGTGGGACACCTACAGAGACAATTGCCTCGGGCAGAGGAGAGCGATCGCACCATTCCACTGACACCTCAGCTATCGCCTTCGGTGGCATTGCTAGAGATCCATACCGAAGGATTTCCCAAAGGAAGTATCGAACTAGGGTTCCCGAAGGATCGGGAGGATGGAGGGCTCTTTAGGTACCCTTACTCTAAGGCTTCGGATAGGAGGCACGAGATGAACTACTATCCGCTGACACCGCTAGAGAAGGGTGGGACGATCTATTGTGTCGGGGTGCCTGAGGTGATGTGTTACGCACCGGAGCAGCAGCAGTGGCGAGGCCCAGAGCTAAGTGAGATGACGCACCTGCGAATCACCTTACCCGATGGGAAGACGAAGTATCTCCCTTTGATGCAACTGCCACCGGAGCAACGCACCGATAATTACGAAGAGTACCTCCGTATCGCCATGCAGCCGGCTCCCATCGGACCCAATGCCCTGATAGAGCGATTCAGCATCTTCCGTGGCGACCATTACCGTTTTCACCTCAATAAATTGTAGCATAGGGACCTCGCAGAGGTCATGAACCATCCGCCCTATCCGATAAGGTACCCCCCCCAAAAAAGGACCTCGCAGAGGTCCGATGTGTTGTAGCTGTAAGTTTGCAGGTAGCCCGGGCGAGTTTATCGAGCCCGCCAAAATCAAACAAAAAAAGTTAAATTCAAATGCG
>USJF01000150.1 GCA_900554935.1 uncultured Porphyromonas sp. | reverse complement strand
AAGCCACAAAGGAGAGGTTCTTACTTAGATTAAAATTGCCCTCCGCCTCTACCTCCATCTCCTGAGGCATTGGGATAATGTGCATCCCTTCATTATAAGGGTGCTCCACCATTACCTCATTTCCGCAAGCTACCAACCCTAGTCCCATCACAAGCGTCAGTGCCAGCCACACTACTTTCTTCATAAATAATAATCTTTAAGTGAATTGTAACACCACAAAGTTACCAATTTAATCTACAACCCACTAGATAGCTAAAAGCTGCCAATACCAGAACCGAGGTAAAAACCGTCTAATGTCCCCCCCCACAAATAAAAGACCCCAATTCAGCTCTTTCAACCAGCTATCAAACATTGCAATATAAAGGCAAAAACTCGAGTTTGTAACTAAGCAATCACTCAGTTCGAAACTCCACAGTCACTCAGTTACAAACTCCACAATCAGTCAGTTACAAACTCGACGAAGGCTCAGATACAAGACTAAATTACAGTGCGGTGAAAGAGCTCAGGGGTTACGCGCAGAGCCTCCATATCGTATTTCCTTACAAGTTAGTGAAAAACAATAGTAACTAGACCACATAGGACCCGTCAAAGATCCTTATCTAACGAAATTGGGGAGGAATGATTTTTTATAAATAAAACTAGTATCTTTGTGACACAACTAATATAGAATATAAGACGCTATGAAGATGAATCAAACAACAGAAATGCCACCTATTCCCAATGGTGGCGAAAAGAAGTCAATAGGATCCGTATCCTTCGTGATTAAGACCCTCATCATCGGGCTACTTTGCCTACTACTACTTATTCCACTAGCACTTCTAAGTGGGCTAGTCGACTCACGTAAGCAGGAGGGTAACAAGGTAACCAGTGAAATCACCTCGCGCTGGGGGAGAAGTCAAAACCTAATGACGCCCCTCCTCGCCATCCCCTACAAGCCAAATCCAGCAAAGGCCGAAGAGTCCTATCTCTACCTCATCCCCAATGAGGTGACCGCCACCGCTACCCTCGAGATAGAGAATCGACACAGAAGCATCTACCAGGTACCTGTCTATACCGCACACACCGAGGTCAAGGGGACTTGGCTGAAGCAAGATATCCAGCAGGCACTCTCGGAGGTGAAAGGGAGTTACGACCTCTCTCGAGCCGAGATATGCTACTCTATCAGCGACCCCACCGGTTACAAAGAGCGGTGCCAGCTACAGGTCAATGGGCAGGCACTGAAGGTCAAGACAGAGATGGCACTCACCCTAGTGAGCTACATAGATGACGACGTCTACAATACTCCTCCCCAAGTAGTGGCCTACAACGAATATGTAGGGGAGGGTGGAGAAGGTGGCACACAATGGGCAAGCTACCCACTCCCCTCCCCCACCGAAGAGGAGCTGAGCGACCTCACTTTCCAGCTTAATCTAGAGATTGCCGGAAGCAAATACTTCGGAATCCTCGCCAATGCCAATAATGCCACCACACTCATCAAAGGCAATTGGTCCGACCCCTCCTTCCAAGGGAAGAGGCTCCCTACCGACTACCAAATCAGCAAGAATGACTTCGAGGCCACCTGGAATACCTTTTACGAGGAAAGCTGTATAATAGGGGATGAGGCGTTACCTAGTCTCTACAAGAATAGCCACTTTATCAGCTTCCTCAACCCCGCCGACCATTATGCCCAGACCTCGCGAAGCGTCTCCTACGGCATCTTGATCATCGTCCTCACCCTATTATCGGTATTTCTGATGGAGCTATGGCTACGCCAGAAAGGTAGGAGTATCAATATTCTGCACTACCTACTCACTGGCATCTCACTAGTACTCTTCTATACCCTACTGCTCTCCTTTAGCGAGCTGATAGGCTTTAGATGGGCTTACCTCGTAGCAAGTATCATGACCATTGGGCTCAATACCATCTACTTCCGGCTCATTCTCAAGGATCGCAAAAAGGCAGCACTACTCTGTGGTATCATGACACTTCTCTATCTGACCGTCTTCGTACTACTGCAGATAAAAGTCTACGCACTGCTCATAGGTAGCTTAGTCCTCTTTATCATCCTAGCCATCGTGATGTACACCTCCGTAAAGGTAATGCACGACTAATCTACCGCATTCGTACACTTATTAAGAAGGACCTCCTTGTGGAGGTCCTTCTTTTTTTTCCAGAAAATTGGTATCTTGGGCATCTAAAACGAATACAAACACTGAAAAGAAAGTGACGAAATGATACGAGTAAAAAAGAGCGTACTACTGACCGGCGCTGGAGGTAGTATCGGCAGAGAGATAGTGGAGCAACTAGTAGAGAGCGGGCAATACGAATTGAGAGTTTTTGACCTAGACAACCCCCGCAATAGAGAGTTCTTCGACCGCTACGATGGTGCCCTAAAGGTTTACCTAGGCGATATCACCGACCCTCAGAGCTTAGTGGAGCCTACCACCGACGTTGATGTAGTGCTACATATGGCCTCAGTCATCCCTCCTCTGGCACACGACCGACCCGAGCTAGCCCATAAGGTGAATGTAGAGGGGACGAAAAACCTGATCACACAGCTCCAGCAGCACTCCCCCAAGGCCTTTATCGCTATTGCCTCAAGCGTCGCCACTTATGGAGACCGCCTACTCAATCCCTATATCAAAGTCTCCGACCCCCTCACCCCTGCAGAGGGAGATAACTACGCCGAGACCAAAATCGCGATGGAGCGACTCGTACAAGAGAGCTCGCTTCGCTGGACCATCTACCGCCTTGCAGCGATTATGGGCGTAGGGAATCACCACATTGGGCGATTGATGTTCCGCATGCCACTAGGACAGATCATGGAGATCGCCACCCCTCGAGATACCGCCAGAGCCTTTGTCCATACCCTCAAGCACCTAGACGCAGTGGAGGGCAAGATATTCAACCTCGGCGGAGGCGCTGAGTGCACCACCACCTACGGTGAGTTTTTAGCCAAAAACTTCGAGCTCTTTGGCTTAGGTGCCCTAGACTTCCCCTCACACGCTTTTGCCACCAAAAACTTCCACTGCGGATACTACGAGGATGGGCAGGAGCTAGAGGATATCCTCCACTTCCGCCGAGACACCCTTACCGACTACTACCAGGAGGTAGAAGCCAGCATTCCATGGATAACCCGAATGGCAGCAAAAGCAACACGCAAAATCGTGAAGAGCTATCTCCTCTCCAAGAGCGAGCCCTACAAAGCGTGGGTAGAGCACGATGAAGAGGCGATGCAGCTCTACTTTCGAGAATCAGATAAGAAGTCATTGCTGTCCGGGGAAGTTTTTTTTGATGGTAAAAGATAAGGGCTGATTCCAAC
>USJF01000149.1 GCA_900554935.1 uncultured Porphyromonas sp. | reverse complement strand
TCAATACATTTGGCTTACTTTTTGAGACAATGGCGATAAGAGACTTGAGAGTCTATGCCGATGCTCTTAATGGTCAGGTATATCATTATCGAGATAGAAATGGGCTTGAATGTGATGCCGTAGTGCACCTTAGAAATGGGAATTATGGCCTTATTGAAATAAAATTGGGTGGGGACTCTCTAATAGAAAGTGGAGCAGAGACCTTAAAGAAATTGGCAAGTAGAATAGACACCGATAAGATGCCAGCGCCCTCTTTCTTGATGGTCTTAACGGGTATAGGCCCCTATAGCTATCAAAGGGAAGATGGCATATTGGTAGTCCCTATCACTAGCTTGAAAGACTAATGTGATCGGCTTGTAAAATAAGTAGTTGGTAGAGGGTCGAAGTAGTATTAGCCCAGCTACACTCTCTGTTTCTTATTCCAACGGAAGAGGCGGAAGGCGATAAAACTACTGAGTATGCCAATGAAAAGGATGACTAGTGCCACAAGTAGTAGATCGAGTGGACGGAAGTCTACAGGATAGGCATCGATGAGAAACATTGAGGTATCACCGCCACCCAACTTGGCAAAGCCAAACTGCTCTTGTAGCAAAACCAAAATAGTACCCACCACTACGCCAATGACTAGCCCAGTTGCGGAGAGCAGCCATCCCTCAATCAGAGGAATAAGGTCGATCATCCTATCCCTTGCGCCCAAAAACTTAAGTGTCTTGGCATCCTCTCGTTTCTCTATGATCAGCATGCCTAGTGTGCTGATCACGCTAAAGAGGGATAGCAGTAATACAAATAGTAGTAGGAAGAAGGAAAACCACTTCTCTATCTGTAGAATCTTGTAGATATCGGGATGTTGCTGGTATCGATCGAGGAGTTGGAAGCCATCTGGTACCTCTATAGGCGCAGAGAGAGCGAGGTAGCCCACTTCATCTCCATCGTATTGTAGGAGCCTTCGCACCTCTTCTAGTGGCACAAAGACTACCTCCGTATCTTCTGATTGTTCAGTGCTAAATACACCTGTGATGTGGTAGCTACCGCTCTGAAAACTTCTAAGTGGGTTGATGGTGGAGATACGTCCTAGACGTTTCGGAAGCATCACTTCCAGCGGTGAGAGATAGCCTGCACTTGCCCCGAGTGGCATCGCCACACCTATGCCTAAAACGGCGGTAGGCACTTCATTGGTGCCTAGGTCGAAGTCACCCGCAAATAGATATTCCTGCAGTGGTACCACATCTGTATAGTGGTCGCCTAGTCCCACCAACTTGATAGCGGTACTATTCTCTTCGAACCGTGCTACTGCTTCTGTCTCTAGTACTCCAACTCCCTCACTGATACCGTATTCTGAGGGCGAAAAAGGGCGCCCATCAATTCTCTGCAACTTGTACTCGGGGGAGAGGCTAGAGAGCTGTGAAGTGCTGAATACCTCAAAGCCATTGAATACGGAGAGTACCACCACCATCGCTGTGGTGACAAGGGAAATCCCTAGCACCGCTATGATAGATAGGATATTGACGGCATGGGTACTCTTGGGCGAAAAGAAGTACCGCCATGCGATCCTAAAGGCGTTGGTGAAGTGGTGTGCCATGTGGCTAGGTTTCTACTCCTTAGTAGGTTGGTCGGTGAGCCCGAGCAGCTCATCAATCCGCTGTGCGTAAGCTTCGCTCTTATCTATCTCAAAGATCAGCTCTGGGATATGGCGTAGCTGTGAGGCCATACGATTGCCAAGGTCGTAGCGGACTGTAGAGGTATTCTCTTTGATCCACTTCATCATCTCATCGCCCTTTTCATCGGGGAAGATGCTGAGGAAAACTCTAGCGCTACTGAGGTCGGGCGAAAGTCTTACCTCTGTTACGGAAATCATGATTCCTTTGGTTTTACGGGTCTCTTCTTGAAATAAAATTCCTAGCTGACGCTGTATCTCTCGTGCTACTTTCTTAGTCCTAAGTTGATCCATAATTATCTCTTTGCTTTTATTCTATCATTATCATTGTAAGGCCGTCTCTCATTGGCAGGATCACTTTTGATACCTTCCGATCTTCAGCCACGAGTTGGTTGAACTTCCGAATACCTACTGTCTGTGGGTCATGGAATTGATCATGCCACACCTTTTCACCCCAGAGTGTATTATCGGCGAGGATGAGTGCCCCTTTAGGCAGGCGAGAGCTGAGCAATTGGTAGTACTCCGGATATTGTGCTTTATTGGCATCGAGGAAGACCAATTGATACTCCTCTAGTGGTAGCTTACTGAGCTCCTCAAGGGCATCACCGATGATCAGCTCTACACGCTCTGCTACCCCAGCTTGCTGAAGGTGATCAAGGATACGACTACGCAATTCATCATTGACCTCAATGGTGGTGAGCGTTGCTCCCTTAGACAAAGCTGTGGCAAGAGCAATAGTAGCATAGCCTACGAAGGTACCTATCTCTAGTACCTTCTGTGGCTTCATTAGCTCTACTATCACCTGCAGAAATAGCCCTTGGATATGCCCAGATACCATGCGAGGATGGGTGAGCGTAAGGTGTGCCTCTCTGCTGATCTTTGCCAGTAGGTCTGATTCGGGTGAGGAGTGGGTGGCTATGTACTCCTCCCTTGCCAACTCCTCTAATCGCCGATTCATTCCCTTACCTCTCCGTTGCTATAGAAGTCGAGTAGGTCACTAACTCTATTAAATTCTAGGCTTGTGGTGCCCACTTCGTTACTAAGAGTACCACCGATATAGGCGATGAAGTCATCCCGCTTGAGTACCCCGCGCTCCAAAAGTGTCTCTACTGCCTTTACGTAGTACTGGCGCCTATTGTACCCTTCATGGCTTAGGTAAATGGGGTAAACACCGAAGGAGAGATTGAGCTGGCGTGTGATACTCTCTTCCTTACAAATAGCGTAGATAGGAGCTTCTCCACGGTAGGCACTAAGATTACGTGCGCATTTACCTGAAGCTACATCGGTGATGATGGCTTTCACGCCTAGTCTTAGCGTCGATTTTACTGCATACTTAGCAAGATAACTAGTGACCCCCAGTATATCATTCTCGCCCTTGCGTAGCTTGATACCGCCTCTGAGTTTAAGATGTTTCTCTGCCTCTACGATGATGCGTTTCATGGTCTGTACTGCTTCTACGGGGTATTTGCCATTGGTTGTCTCACCACTCAGCATTACCGCATCAGTATTCATCATGATTGCGCCAGAAACGTCTGATACCTCTGCACGTGTGGGGCGTGGATTGTGGATCATAGTATGGAGCATCTGAGTGGCGATAATCACCGGACGCTTGGCGCAGATGCACTTCTCGACGATACGCCGCTGGGTATTGGGAATCGCCTCGGCGGGAAGCTCCA
>USJF01000148.1 GCA_900554935.1 uncultured Porphyromonas sp. | reverse complement strand
GAGCGCCCTCCGAATGGAAGTAAAGCGGACCAAAGAGCACGTGGAAGCGATGGAGCGGAAGCTAGAGGAGAGCATGCAGAGCTTCGACAGTATGGTAGCCCTTTGGAACGAGTTTGACCCCTCCATTGTCCAAGTGAATGATGTGGAGATCCATATCAAGCGGTTTGCTGGCGTACAGATACCCGAGCTTGGAGAGATCGACTTTGAGGTACACCCCTTCAGCCTACTCACCACACCATCGTGGTTTATGGAGGGGACACAGCTCATCAAGTCCATGGCCACCATAGGCATAGAAGCAGAGGTCGGACGCATCAAGCTAGACCTACTCGACCACGCTCGTAGGAAGACCACACAAAAGGTCAACCTCTTTGAGAAGGTCCAGATACCAGGCTACCAAGATGCCATTCGCAAGATCAAGCGCTACCTAGAGGACGAAGAATCCCTCTCCAAAGCATCTCAAAAGATTATGCGTGCCAATATAGAGGAAAAGGCAAAAGAAAGGAAAGGAGAAGAGCTATGATTGAAACAATGAAGCGGTATTCCTACTTCGTTTACGAGCCAGAATACCAATCTTTTCTGAAGCAGCTACGCTCACTAGGCGTGGTGCACATCAAAGAGCGAACCAATCCAAAGGAGCTCGCCTCATTTGCCCAAAACCTAGCGCAGCAAGATACCATCAAGCAGCTCAAGCAGCGCCTCACCACCTTCCGCAATGGCCAACCATTGGCAGAAGGAGAGACAAGAGAAGATATTCCCCACCACCAGTTGCCTAAAGGTGTACTAGAGGAGTATGCACTCTACACTCAGAGCTATACCGATACCCTCAATAAGCTACAGGAGCTCACAGACCAGCTCACCCTCAATCGGCAGAAGCAAAGAGAGCTAGAGGTGTGGGGCGACTTCGACCTACAGCTACTCTCCAAGCTACGAGAGGCAGGTCAGCACATTCACTTCTGGCTGGCACAGCAAAATAGCTACGACCCAGCATGGGAAGAGACCTACCATGCCATCAAGATAGCCGACCAAGGGCGCTACCTCTACTTCGTCACCATTACCCCTACCGAGACAGCCCCCACATTGGAGGGTGCAGATCTCCAAAAGCTACCGAAGGAAAGTCTCAGCCAGCTTCAAGTGCAAGAGCAGCAACTCCTCGAAGAGAAGCAACTCCTCGAAGGCACCCAAAAGTATCTAGCCTACCATCCAGAGATCCTCGACGAGGAAATGGCCACATTACTCAATGCCTACAACATGAGCAATGCCAACCTACAGGGAGAGCGCCTCTACGGAGATAAGCTAGTCATCCTAGAGGGATGGGTACCCCAAAGGATCGCCAAAGAGATGGAGCAAGACCTACAGAATAGTGGCGTAGCCTATGCCGAGCTAGAGGTTGGAGACGAGAGCGAAGTCCCCATCAAGCTGCACAACAATCGCTTTGTTAAGGCCTTCGAGCCATTGGTAGAGCTATTTTCACTCCCCAATTATGGTGAGTTAGACCCTACCCCCTATATTGCTCCATTCTTCATGATCTTCTTCGGCATCTGCTTCGGAGATGCTGGATATGGCCTTTTGACCCTAGTCTTGGCAACTATATTCAAGCGTAAGGCCAAAGAGTCCCAGAAAATGCTATTGGAGTTGATACAGTGGCTAGGACTTGGAGGACTAGTAATTGGCTTCCTCAGTGGCTCCTTCTTCGGTATCGAGCTAGTCAAAGTACCATTCCTAGCCTCCATCAAAGAGTACTTCATCTCCTCCGAAAATATGATGGTGATCTCACTTGCACTCGGTGTAATACAGATCATCTTTGCCAAGTACATCGGAGCACTCAAGCGCACAAAGCAGGTAGGCTTCAAGAGAGCCCTCTCCTCCTACGCTTGGCCCACTCTGATCATTGCCGCCGGCTTACTATTTGGTTTGCCAATAGCTCAGATCACCTTGCCACACTGGCTAGAGTACATCCTTTATGGCTTCGTGGGCATCTGCGTGCTACTCGTACTCTTCTACAATAGCCCAGGCAAAAATATATTTGTCAACTTCGGAGCCGGACTATGGGATACCTACAATGCTGCCACAGGACTACTAGGAGATACCCTCTCCTACATCCGTCTATTCGCTATCGGTCTTACCGGAGCGGTGCTAGGTGGTGTCTTCAACCAGCTTGCAGGCATGGCCACAGCAGGCCTCCCCATACTCCTAGCCATCCCTATTGGTGCAGTAATTCTCCTGATTGGTCATGGCATCAACTTTGCCCTAACCACCATCGGAGCCCTCGTACACCCTATCCGATTGATATTCGTAGAGTACTTCAATAACTCAGAGTACGAAGGAGGAGGCCAAGCCTACAACCCACTCCGAGAGATCAAAGCCGACGAGGAGTAAAGAAAGGGCAAGAAAAAGACAACTAAAAGACAAGTAAGAGACAACAAAAGAATTTTATATACAACTAAGACAAACAACTTCTTATGGAATTAAACTTAATCTTAGCATACCTCGGCATCTTTATGATGGTAGGTGTCAGCGGTATTGGTAGTGCGTACGGACTTTTTTACACAGGACAAGCTGTGATAGGAGCAATGCGCAAAGACCCTACTCAGATGGGTAAGTACATTGGTCTTTCAGCACTTCCTTCATCACAAGGTCTTTATGGATTTATCGGCTACTTCTTTGCCGTGAGCAAGGTCACACCAGAGATGACCTTCCAGACAGCAATTGGCATCCTCATCCTAGGCTTGCTACTCGGTATCGTAGGAGTCGCTTCCGCCAATAGACAAGGTCGCATCCTTGCCAATGGTATCGCTGCAACCGCCGATGGGCACAACGTATTTGCCGCTACCATGGTGATGGCTGTATTCCCAGAGCTTTACTCAATTTTAGCTCTATTGGTAAGTATCTTGGTGCTCAATACCATCTAAGCATACAGGGACACCCTTATCATAGATCCCCCACTTGTCCGCCGATAAGTGGGGGATTTTTCATTTCGTCTTGATATCCGACGAGCTACTGAGAGTATTGCCAGCTTCACTTGCGAGTGAGAGGATAAAGGCCCCCCTCCTCAATGGCTCGTCTTTATTTAGTCTCAAACTTCCTTATAGAGCTACGCAGATAGATTTCATATACAAAGTATTTTTGTTTTACATACCAAATAAAAATACTTTAGGTAAGAAACAAAAGCGTTTGATACACCGATTATTTCGGACTACAATATAAGACCATTTGATATCGTGTCTTAACACCTTGGCTTTCATAAAAGCGTGATTCAAACTCTTGCCCTCATAGGAGACTGTTGCACGAAGCAGATCACAGGGGTTACGCATCAGAAATATAAAAGCACCCTGGAGGGTGCCACTCAGATAGCTGTAAGTTTGCAGGTAGCCCGGGCG
>USJF01000147.1 GCA_900554935.1 uncultured Porphyromonas sp. | reverse complement strand
CGTAGTCTGGAAATATCGCCACCTGCCTCTGGAATGCTTTTCTCAATCAAGTGCCCACCACCATTCAGTAGTGCCTGCAATAGGTGCAGTGCCTCGATTGCCTGCTGACCATTTCCTTTGGCACTCTCAATAGCTGCTTGGATTATCTCCTGCGACTTAGTTGTATATTTTTCCCAATTCATATATTCTAATGCTTTTTATCGTTCTTTTTACATATAGGGTTATACAAAATGCTCGCCAAAGGTATATGTCAGACAAATTGTGAAAAGTTTGTCTTATAGTAATGACAAAAAAGAGAGTGATAGGTCAATTCCTACCACTCTCACTTAAAATGTGTCAGATACGTAAGTCAGTACCGCTACCAAATGACAATCTCATCGGTAAATAAAAACTTATCCTTAAGAGGTAGATGATACTCTATCTTCAGATAGCGGGCAGTGGTATCTGGAGTAAAACTAAAGGTCTCAAAGCGTAGACGGGTATCTTTAGGATCAGTCTTTGACATTATTCTATCCACTACCTCATACTTCTTCCCATCTACCGAAGTGGCTAACTCTACCCACTCAGGCATATATACCCATGGGTCAATATCATGCATACACTTGGTACTCACTGAGTTGATTTTTATTGGCTTTCCAAGGTCAATGATGCCTATAGTGCTCTGGGAAGCTACATTTCCTAGCCACCTGCCATCCATATAGGTGATACTCCCTCGTAGTCCATCCAATAGAGCTGTCTCTATTCCTCCAGCAGGATAGCCACCGCCAAGTGGGGTGAGCCACTTTACGGTATGTCCGATTCCCTTGTGGTAGTCAAAGCGTTGAGTGGTAGGCTTCCCAAGAAGTTGACCATCACTAAATAGTCCAGCTACCAATGTAGCACTATCTTGGAGTGTAATAGTCTCGCCCTCTGTGTAAGAAGGGTCGGCAGTAGTCGGAACTTTCCCATCTGTGCGATAGTGTATCTCATAGGGGAAGAGCTCCGTAGTCATCTGCACCTCAAAGACTTTCTTGTCATAGTCTATCGTATGCGAGATATTGAGGTGGGTTGAGAGTGGGTAGCTATTAATCCCTCTTTTTATCAACTCAGGGATATGGATGTTGACCCTTTTTCTGAAGCTCGCCCAACTCTTCTGCTCAGGCTTAGTCCACACCACCTCAGAGAGTGCTAGTACCCTAGGAAATAGCATATAGGCTGCGTGGCTCTCATCCATTACATACTCCGTCCAAAGATTGCCTTGTACTCCATATATATAGGTCTGCTCTTCTGGCGTTAGCTCCTTAGGTAGTGGGTCGTAGCTGTAGACCTTTTCCAAAGGAATGTACCCACCAATCTGCTTCTTCTCCGATTGTGTAGGATCCTCTTGGTAGTAATCAAGATAAAGATGCGAATTAGGCGTCATAATTACCTTATGTTTTGCTTTAGCCGCCTGTATTCCACCTGCCTCGCCTCGCCAGCTCATCACAGTAGCGTTAGGTTTCAAGCCTCCTTCTAGTATCTCATCCCAGCCAATGATCTGCCGACCATTGTCATTCAGATACTCTTCCATGGCATGTATCATATGGCTTTGTAGCTGGTCAATATGCTTATAGCCCATCTCACGCATCAGTTTCTTGCAACGACTGCAGGTGCTCCATGCCTGTTTGCCTGCTTCATCGCCACCTATGTGGATATACTCAGATGGGAATATATCCATGATCTCACTCAGAACTACTTCCAAGAAGGTGTAGCTCTCCTCATTGCCTATACAAAAATCACTCTCATAAGGCAATGCCTTGCCACTACAGCTTAGACGGGGGAAAGCAGCTAGTACCTCTTCACTGTGTCCAGGGATTTCAATCTCAGGAATAACCGTAATGCCACGCTCTGCAGCATAAGCCACAATCTCCCTTGCTTCCTCCTGCGTATAGTAGCCACCGTAGGCACCAGGGGTATCCTTGCTGCAGTAGCGACGATCCTTCTCGATCCACCACTTTTGCCAATCACTCTCAGTGCGATAGGCGGTCTTTTCCGTAAGCTCAGGGTGATTTTTGATCTCTATTCTCCAGCCACCAGCATCTACTAGGTGCCAATGGAAGCGATTGAACTTGTAGTACTGCATTTCATCTAGCAACTGCTTGATAAAGTCGGTACTCATATAATGACGACTCACGTCGAGCATCACCCCACGGTATGCCAATCTGGGAGCGTCTTCAATCACCACTTCAGCAATCCCCTTATCAGTAACTAGCTGGCGGAGGGTTTGAATAGCATAGCCTACTGCTTCGGCACTTCCTGCTGAAATCGTAACGCCATAAGTGATATTGCTATCTAAGTGATAGTAGTCACTATCCAATTGATTATCTATTGAGATGGCCACCGAAGCTCCTTCATCGTTGATGGTCAGAGCTAGGGTAGGGAGGCCGTGCTCCTCCAGCGTAGCATTGAGTTGCTGAGCCAGTAAATCCCTATTAGGTACCTCCTTAGGGATAGAGAGGGTGTTGTGATTGCCGAAGGTATAGGCTTTATTGCTGAGCCACTCTATCTGGTTGGGAAGTGGAATCAAGGCTGGCTGCTCATCCAGCTCATGGGTAGTCGCTTGGTTGCAGGCGATTAGCCCCAATAAGATAGAGAGCAATCCTGCCATTAGGACTAGAAAGTGCTTATTCATCCCTCGACCTCTTCTTTATTCTCAGCAAATTGTGCGATGTACTCTTTAATGCCTTCTATAAGGATCTCATTGTTTCGATCCCCAATGTAACCACAAAGTCGTACTTCATTTTCTTGCAGATCAAGGTCGTCTTCTTTAGTAGCGATCTTAATATCGTATTGCTCCCAAAGAAAATCGGATAGATCATTGGCATTGCCTACACTTAGCCTAATCATAAAGTAAGGAGTGGAGCCGTAGACCACTTCTATTCCATAGATTGCCTCTAGTTTCTCGGCCAATTCCATAGAGTCTCTTAGCCATTTGCGGATGGGGATAGTAAATTGTGCAGGATGAAGCAGTATAAACCTAGCTGCTTCAAGAGCAAGAGAGCCGACACAGCGTGGTGTATAATTTTGCTTGAAGTGGTTCATCTTGTCACTGGTAGCTATAGCATAGCCCACTCGCATGCCAGGAATGTTGTAGACTCTAGAGAAGGAGCCCACCACAATCAGATTGGGGTACTTCTTGATATCGCTAGCCTTGATATTATCTTCCACTACATAATTGCCCATGGAGAGATCAACGACCACATTGACTTCTGGGTTATCGCGTAATAGAGAGAGCAGTGCTCTACGGCTAAAGAAGCGTCCGTCTGGAGTGTTTGGATTGCAAATCCAGAGGTAATCAATGCCAGTAAGGTCTAGCTTGCTAATGTTCCTGGTCCAGCTGGCCGGCGTCGTGGCTATGGCCCTGTTCGTCTTCGTCGC
>USJF01000146.1 GCA_900554935.1 uncultured Porphyromonas sp. | reverse complement strand
AGAGCCCAGGCATTCCAGATAGTGCCGAGGTGATTCGCCGTTGCGAAGCACTTGGGCTACCCATCATCTCAGAGATAGAGTTTGCCGCTCGCTATACAGCCCCTAAGCAGTTGATCTCCATTACCGGGAGCAATGGCAAGACCACTACCACCACGTTGATAGACCTTGCCCTTCGTGCAGCAGGAGAGAAGAGCATAGCTTGTGGCAATATCGGCGACTCCTTGGCTCGAGAGGTGTTGCAAGGCGGAGCAGAGATATATACCATGGAGTTAAGTAGCTTCCAGCTAGATCACATGTATCATACCCATAGTCATATCTCCCTTCTGCTCAATATCACACCCGATCATCTCGATAGGTACGACCACCAATTGATCAATTACGCGCGGGCCAAGTGGAGAGTATTCCAAAATCAGAGTGCCAGCGACTATGCTATCATCAATGCCGATGACCCACACATCGCAGAGTTGCAGAAAGAGTCACCATTGCAGGCAGAGTTCGTCAAGACCTTCTCCACCCGTGACCCCAAGGCCTCAGCTTACTTCGATGGACGCTTGATCCACTTCGAGGGCGAAGTCACTTACGACTATAGCCAGTTCCTCCTCAAAGGGCAGCACAATGCCGAGAATATCATGGCGGTAGGTCTGGCACTTCAGGCCTATGGTATTGATATCAGTCGCCCAAAGGTAAGAGAGAGCCTAGCCACATTCGGAGGCGTTCGCCACCGCACACAGCTCGTAGGCACCTGGCATGGCATCACCTTTATCAACGACTCCAAAGGCACCAACCTTGATGCCACCGCCCATGCTCTCGGAGCGATGCCCGATGGCAAAACAGTGCTATTGCTCGGAGGAACAGATAAGGGGAACGACTACTCACTGATCTTCGACCTAGTAAAGGCCAAGTCCAAAGCGCTTATCTACCTCACATTGGATACCGCTAAGTTGCATCGTAGCTTTGATTGCCTGGCTCTTCCTACCTCCGAAGCTCACAGCATGGCAGAGGCTTTTCAGCAGATCAAGGCACTCGAATTATCCGAGGACGACGTGGTATTGCTCTCACCGGCCTGTGCTAGTTTCGACCTCTTCAAAAACTACGAAGACCGTGGCGATCAATTTATCCAAGCTTTCGAGGCTTTATCCTAAAGCTATCCATTATTTTGTTAATTTGCTGATAATAGGTACATTTGCCGAGAAAGAATCAGGTATTTATAGATAATTTATAGGAGGAAAGATTATGATCGAACAGATTGGAACCAATGCAGGGCTCGTATGGCATGCCCTTAATGACAGCAAGAAGCCATTGACTGTAAAAGAGATCCAGAAGGAAGCCGGTATCCGTACTCAAGACGAGGTGCGCTTTGCTCTAGGCTGGCTAGCCAAGGAGGGTAAGGTAGCTTTTGAGGGTAGCGACAAGGATTGCAAAGTCTCTCTTCGCTAAGCTCTAGGATTTGACTGAATATAGAGAGAGCCGATGCTACGCCCGTAGCATCGGCTCTCATTGTATATAGCAGTTCAGCAGATCGCTTCGTGCAATAGTCTTGAGTTACAAACTAAGCAATCGGCGAGTTACAAACTAAGCAATCGGCGAGTTACAAACTCAGTCATCACCGAGTTACAAACTCAGTCATCACCGAGTTACAAACTCGCTGATTGCCTTTCTACAGTGTTGTATTTCAGTTGGTCGAGAATACCCTCTACTCAAGCCTTGGATCTGTCTTGGCCTTTAGTAGGTAAGGAAATACTCATCTTTCTTCTTGTCATTCTGGATCCTTGTGAATCTGATGGGTCTCTTGTGGGTGTCATCCATTTGATATTCAAAGCGGAAGGTATCTATAGGCCTGGACGTGCTTTTATACTCATGGCGTATGATCTCACTAGGAAGATCCTTAGGCTGAAGCACGTTGTAGGGCAAGAGATTCATTAAGGCTAGCTGCACCCCCTGTAGATTTCTCGCTACATACTGAATGATCGAGAGGTTGGTGAGATTGGGCTGGTGGTTGTACTTTACCTCTAGCTCCATAATCAAGCTCTTGGACTTTCCCAGTTCCCCTCTCTCTACTTTTAGTGCCGTGATATTATCGTCTGTCCAAGTGATAGTCACAAGTTCGTGATGCTTGATTACCTCCACATCGTTGGGCTTATGCTGCTTGGTATAGGTGTCGCTGATCTCAAAGCTAGTGATGCGTCCATCACTATTGGTCTTCACACTTTTAGGGTCAATGGTACGCTCCGTTTTTGTATCATTCTCTTGCTGAACTTCCGAAACGAAGAGAAAGTTTTTGGCAATCACCCCATCAAAGAAGTGGTGCTTATCAAGCACCCCTGGCTGTGCGTAGAGCTTTATCGTTGCCTTATCCTCCTTATAGCTAAAGCTCTTTTCTGTAGGAATGTCGCCAGGGTAGTCGCTCGAATCTACGATTCTAGTCACTCTTTTCTCGTTATCGTAAGTGAAGGCGGTGGTTGACTTTACTTTGCCGTAGTATTCGTACTCAGTCATGATAGACTTAATAAAGAATTTCGGCATCAGCTTATTCTCCTCCTTCGGTTGCTCAGGAGTTGGCACCTCTGGAGTCGGAGTCTCAGGGGTAGGCTGCTCCGGGACAGGTTGCTCAGGAAGTGGTCGTTTGGGAGTTGGTCGTTCCGGAGTTGGGATGTTATTTCCACCGTTGCAGGCCGATATCAATAGGCCAAATCCCATGAGGCAGGTGGCAATAATCTTTACTTTGGCAATACGTTTCATCGTTGTCATAATCTTCTTTTTAAATGATTGATCAAAAAAGCACTTCAATGTCAGTCGAACTTTCGTCTCAAAAAAATGCCGCCAAAGGTACAAAAACGGTATAAAAACTATAGAAAAGTGTGTCGTAAAAAATATTAATGTCACACTTCTCCTATAAGTGTAAGGGCATAGAGCTACACAAACAAAAAAAATGCCCGGTTTTGTAGTAGTGTTCACCTCGGAGCGTCTTGTCTATTACATTGATGGAATGTAGCGATAGGTGTATGTGCTGAGACTTTACACGAAGGATGAGATGATACGAGTGCAATCTACGATATTTTTACGCGGGTGGTATCTAATTGCAATTAATTATGTATATTGCACAAGGAAAAATATATTTTTAGGAACCGAGGAGATGAGGCGACTATTAAGTGGAGAGTTTATTTCAATTGGTACATTATTAATACTCTTAGGTATGGCGACTTCGTGCGTGAAGCAGTCTGAGAAAAGTGGTGAGGAGGGTGTGCAACTGCTCGAGATAGGTAAGGAAGCAATGGCGATGGAGCAGGGATTTGATGAGGGTGTGTCAGGAGCCTTTGCTGGTCAAGTAGGGGAGTGGCTAGTATGGGGTGGCGGATGCAACTTCCCCTCGGACCATCCTTCGTCCAAGCGTTTCTAT
>USJF01000145.1 GCA_900554935.1 uncultured Porphyromonas sp. | reverse complement strand
ATAAAGTAAAATCTCCATTTGATAAGAAATCAAAAGTTTATCATTTAGGTAATCATAGATATATGTGTAAAAATACTCAAAAGATATTCTAATGCGTAACCTCTGGATTGAGAAGCACCAAGAAGAAGTTATCTCCCGAGGAATTGCTATCTTTGTCTATTAGGAATACATATAATGGAGATACAAAATGGGTATAGGGAACTTTTACAAACAGCCGAAACCAAGTAAATTTAGATACGTTTACCGCTACTACGATCCCAAGAAAGAGGAGGATGAGAAGCGTCGTCGTCGCATAAGGAGAGAGCTTGGCCTTACCGATGAAGTGAATGCAGAGGATATTAAAGAAGAGATTAAAGGTTCTTTTCGCCGACAATCTGAAGTACTCCAGAAGTACGGCGAAGAGGGAGTGCGGAAGAAGTCCTTTGCAGAGCTCAATCGTACGCCTATTATACTCCTAATCCTAGGGGCGGTAATGCTCTTAGCACTGCTTCGCAACTCCGACTCAGGACTGATGCGATACATTTTACAAGGATTTCAGCAATTAGGTAGCTTATTAGGCATCAATGGATAGTCTTATTAAACTCTTACCCGATAATATCGCCAATCAAATCGCAGCTGGTGAGGTGATTCAGCGTCCCGCTTCAGTGATCAAGGAGTTAGTGGAAAATGCGGTAGATGCTGGAGCTACAGAGATACAGATAGAGATCAAGGAGGCAGGGCGCACACTTATTCAGGTCATCGATAATGGCAAAGGGATGGCACCGATAGATGCCCGTATGGCCTTTGAACGGCATGCAACGAGTAAGATACGCAAGGCCGATGACCTCTTTGCCCTTACCACAATGGGCTTTAGAGGAGAGGCTCTGCCCTCTATCGCAGCGGTGGCTCATGTTATTCTTCAGACTCGCACCGAAGATTCAGAGCAAGGAATTAGGATCGAACTAGAAGGCTCTAAGGTGGTCGGAAGTGAACCTGTAGTTTGTCCGGTAGGAGCTAACTTTTCCATAAAGCACCTCTTTTTCAATGTGCCAGCCCGTCGAAAGTTCCTCAAGACTGATGAGACGGAGTATCGCCACATCATCAATGAGGTGCAGAATATCGCAGCGGTCCGGCCTCGTATCGCCTTTACGCTAAGGCACAATGAAACTATTTCGCTACGATTAGACCCCACCTCGCCAAAGCAACGCATCATCGATATCTTTGGCAAAAGACTACAAGACCATCTACTCACTATAGAGACAGAAACGCCACTCGTACAGATTCGTGGCTTTGTTACGAAGAATACTGCTGGTCGAAAAAGGGGAGCACAGCAATACTTCTTCGTCAACGAGCGATATATGAAGCACCCCTATTTCCATCGGATGGTACTCAATGCCTATAGCGGACTGATGCCTGAGGGTGAGAGCCCAGAATACTTTCTATTCCTGACCGTAGACCCCGCCTCTATCGATGTCAATATCTCCCCGACTAAAACCGAGATAAAGTTTGAGGCAGAAACAGATATCGCCTCCATCCTTTACTCCTCTATCCGAGAAGTTTTGATGATGGGAGCAGCAGTACCATCGCTCGATTTTGACAATGACAACCCTCTGAATATTCCTGTAGCGCAGAGCAACAGTGGCAAGAACTTCTTTCCCGAGCCCCCCACTATCTCACCAGAGGTAGAGGTCTCGAGCAAGATGAATAGCAGAGGCGATACAACACAAAACATTCAGCTCCTAGAGGGCGACTTCAAGATGCCCGACCTATCGGATTGGGATAAGTTTTACGAAGAGTTTGAGTCGCAACGACTACAGATCAAGTCAGCAACCCCACGCCAAGCACCCCTCGTCACGCCTACCAAAGAGGAAGAGGCGAAGCCCATAGAGATACCAAAGCCGATGATTTATGGTCAGAGCTGTGAATGCCTTGATTCCGGATGCATTTAGTCACCCCATGGGCTTAGCCATTGCCGACCTCACACGAGTACGCTACAAGATATTTTACGAGATAGTCAAGAGTGGATACAAAGCTGGGGGAGCTACTTCACAAAGATTGCTCTTTCCATCGCTTATAGAGCTTAGTGCCAAAGAAGCAGACCTTCTCAAGAAGCACCTAGAGCTACTCACACGCCTAGGCTTCGACTTCTCCGATATGGGTCAGAATTCCTTTAGCATTGATGCCATCCCCGATGGCATATCGGCTGGAAGTGAAGAGCTACTACTCATACAGTTACTGACAGAGTGTAGCAGTGGTAGCAAAGGACAAGAAGAAAATATCCTCGAAGCACTACTCCAGCAACTAATCCACTTCAGAGTAGAGCAAAGCCCCTCCAAGTTTACCCCCGAAGAGGCACAAGCGCTACTCACACAGTTGATGGAGCTCCCCGAGCACCTCGTCACCCCCGAAGGGAAAACCATCATCTCAATAATTACCAATAAAGAGCTAGAGCAGCGCTTCTAAGTGACGAATAAATAGAGAGACGCCTCGGAATCGCTTAATGCAGATTCCGAGGCGTGCTCTATTTAATGACCAGTTATTTCTTCTTTTGCTGCTCACGGAGCATCTGCTCCTGTTGCTTCTGCATCTCCTCCAGGCGAGCCATCCACTTTGATTTCTTCTTGGGCTTTTTCTTATTAGCCTCCAGCTCAGCCAGTAGCTTCTCATCATTAGTGGTCCACTTAAATATCTGTGTCTGGAGTATCGAAATCAGCATCGATAGTAGCAGGTAGTAACTAAGGGCCGCTGCATTTTCATTAAGGAAGAAAAAGAGCATGATACCCATAATCCACGGCATCAGCTTCATCCCAGGCATACTTTGCCCCGACGCACGCTGCGTCATATTCATATAGAATATCTGCACCACGGTCATGATCAAGCAGAATAAGCTCAAGTGATCCCCAATCAAAGGCACATTGAAGCCCCAGCTCAATACATCATCGTAGGTCGAGAGGTCACTAGCCCAAAGGAAGCTCTGTCCCCTCAAGTTGATACTCGTAGGGAAGTACTGGTACATCGCCATCAAGATAGGCATCTGCAGAAGCATAGGTAGACATCCCCCCATGCTACTTACTCCCACCTTACGGTAGAGTGCCATTGTCTCCTGCTGTCGCTTCATCATATTCTCCTCACCTGGATACTTCTCATTGATCGCATCCACCTGTGGACGGAGCACCCTCATCTTGGCTTGAGATTGGTAGCTCTTGTAGGTAAAAGGCAACACCAATAGCTTAATAAAGATAGTGAGTAGTAAAATGATTAGCCCATAGCTACTAAAGAACTTCTCCAAGAAGTTGAAGACCGGCTGAATAATCCAGATATTGATAAATCTAAACCATCCACCCATCTCTACCACCTTAGAGAGATGAGTGTCACCTCCCAGCTCCTCATCCAGCCCCTTCAGCAGATTATAATCATTCGGACCTACATAAACCTTCATTGAAACCCCTTCCGACGTCAGA
>USJF01000144.1 GCA_900554935.1 uncultured Porphyromonas sp. | reverse complement strand
ACTCTCCACGAGAGACTCTGCCAGTCGATAGAGGGGTAAGGTGTGGTCGCCTAGTCCAGCTACTTCTGCAGGCCAGTAATTCATCTGAAGGTTGATATTGAGATGATAGTCGCCATTCCAAGGGAGCTGAGTGCCACCCGCCCACATACCTTGTAGGTTGAGGGGCAAAGCATCGGGTCGAGTGCCTGAAATCATAAGGTAGCGCCCAAAGTTGTAGTAAAGCTCTACGAAAGTAGGATCCTCCTCCGTTTGGAAGCGTCGTAGGCGCTCATCGGTGGTAAGTGACTGATGATCTACTTTGCTATCAAGATGGATAGCTACTCTGTAGTACTTCTCTTGGTAGCTTTGGAGGTGGCGAGAAAGTAGCTCCTGCCAATTGCCGTGGGATAGGTCGCTTTTGACAGGTAGTAGAGAGGTGGTATTGCCGATTAGCAGAAGCACCTCATCGGCATTCGTCACCTTGAGTCCTCCTTCGGCGATAGATACCTCTCCACCAATGGGGTAAACTTTGAGCTGTGCCTTGTAGGTGACTCCTTTGTCAGTACCCCATCCATCTTCCAATTGCCCTTCAAGGGTTATTTCATCGGGTGCGATTGAAAGTTGATATTGACTAGGTCGCCAAAGTTGCGTAGTGAAGGAGATCTTACCCTTTTGACTTGCAGTGAGTCGAATGGCTAGTACGTCCTCCTTGCCATGGCTGGCAATGTATTGGCGGCGATACTCCACCTCTCCCATTTTGAAAGTAGTGGTGAGTAACGCCTGCTCCAGATCTAGCTGGAAGCGGTAGTCACTGTAAGAGCTATCGGGTAACTGATGCTGTAGATTGAGCCAGCCGAGCATCTGGAAAGAGCCGTAGGGAGTGGTGGCCGATTGGCCATAGTTGCTTCCTTTCCCCCCGCAGATAAAGTGCTGATAGACGAGGTCTTGGGCAAGTTGGTTATCACCCTTTAAGAGTGCCTCACGGATACTGGGGAGATAGTTGCTTGCCCCTTCTCTCCACTGAGTGGGGTCGTAGCTACCGCTCCACATGCTGATATCATTGAGGATAATTCGCTCATTGGCGATATCTCCATCGGGCATCATACCGAGCCGTCCATTACCTAGCGGAAGTCGCTCCTCCCATCTAGTTGCCGGGTGATCGTACCACAGAATATGCTCCTGAGCGAGTGCTTGGAGTGTCACAAGAAGGGTGCAGAGGAGTAGGCCAATTCTTTTCATTACTCTTATCAATAAAAAGAGGAGCAATGAGAGATTGAGTCCAATCTCCTCTTGCTCCTCCATATTTACTCAATATATATTACTCTTGCTCTAGTCGGAGGGTCTCTGTAGTGAGGTCACAAACCTCGCTAGGGCCGAAGTACTGGATAGGACCAGGGTAGACAAAGCAGGTCTCGTGAGCCCACTTATCACGGTACTTCTCAAAGGTCTTGAATGGCTTGCCCTCTAGCTCTACCAGTGCCTTACGGATAACTGGTTTCATAGATCCGTGGCGACGCTCCATATTCATCATCATCGTGATAGGAATGCCACCAGCCTTCCACTCAGCTGCAGGGCGAGTAGTGTTGCGGATCGAACTCATATAGCCGGTCTTGCCTGCTGCGATCAATTGGGCTGCATTGTAGCCAAGGCTGTAGCAGTAGTCGGCATCAAAGTTGGAAGGTGCTGCACAACGACCTTCATAACCAAAGAAGTGCCGCTGGATGCTGAAGCTACCTACATACTTACCCTCTGCCTTCCACTCCTTGAGCTTCGACTTGACCATCTCGGCAAGTAGCTTCTCTGTCTCGATCAGCGATACTTGCACGTTGCCGTGAGGGTCGCGATCTAGTGTGAGCTGGCGTGCTACATCCTCTGGAAGCGACTTGAAGACCTTGCTATTTTCTGCAGAAAGACGCTCTATCACAAACTCCCGCTGTGCCTCCTTATTGAGCTTGGCAAAAGCATCGCCCTCATGGGCAAGGAGGTCATTAAGCTCGGCGATCAGTGCGTTCATCGCTGGGATAAACTCAATCAGACCCTCTGGGATCAGCACCGTACCAAAATTGAGCCCTTCCTTCGCTCTATCTGCTACGATCTGAGCGATATAAGTGACGATATCATCCAGGCTCTGCTTCTTCGCCTGCACCTCCTCTGAGACGATGCAGATATTGGGCTGTGTCTGAAGCGCACACTCCAAAGCGATGTGAGATGCAGAGCGACCCATCAATTTGATGAAGTGCCAGTACTTACGTGCAGAGTTGCAGTCTCTCTGGATATTGCCAATCAATTCTGAGTAGACCTTTGTGGCGGTATCAAAACCAAAGGAGCTCTCTATCTGCTCATTCTTTAGGTCGCCATCAATGGTCTTTGGGCAACCCAATACCTGTACACCGGCATTGATCTTCTTGTAGTATTCTGCCAAAACACACGCATTTGTATTGGAGTCGTCACCACCGATGATGACTAGTGCTTGGATATCTAGCTTGCGAAGGATGATCAGTCCCTTATCAAACTGCTCCTCGGTCTCTAGCTTAGTCCGACCAGAGCCGATGATATCAAAGCCACCTGTATTGCGGTACTCATCCATGATTTCGCTTGTGATCTCCATATACTTATGGTCGATAAGTCCGGCAGGACCCATCAGGAAGCCATAGAGTCGGCTCTCCTTATTTATCTTCTTGATGCCATCAAAGATACCAGCGATCACATTGTGCCCGCCAGGAGCTTGACCTCCCGAAAGGATCACACCGACATTGATGGGCTTGGTATGCAGTGCAGCATCTCCCTTTTCGAATGTGATGGTAGGAAGCCCGTAGGTATTTGGGAAGAGCTTCTTGATCTCCTCCTGATCATCTACGGAGTGGGTGGCATTGCCCTCTACTACTTTTACATTACCTTTAAGTGCATTGGGAAGTTTAGGCTCATATTTCGAGCGAGCCTTCTGAAGTGGACTAATTGTTCTCATCTTTCTTATCTAATTATGTGATTGAATAACCCTATCTATCTCTATGGAAGTCAAAGCGCTTCGGCTCTCTATCTCTCGTGCGAGTGCCTGGACGTTTCTGGTCATTGGTACGGATAAATATCAGCATTAAGAGTAGATTGACTACCAATATCAAGGTGCCACCTCCAAAGAGCAGGCCCTTGGCGCCTGGTAGTAACACAAAGAAAAGGATGCTACCCACGAGACACAAAACAATCAACACGAGAAGTGTCCGCTTAAAACCTTTCCAAAAACCAGCTGTTGGTGCCATAACCTTTTTTGATCAATTACTTAAATAAATATCTTCCACTACAAAGATACCTATTTATCCCTAATTAAGAGGCTACTTGGTACGGAGATTACGCATTAGAATATCTTGTGAGTGTTTTTTATCTAGGGATCTATGGTTTAGGACCTCCGTGAGGAGGTCCGATTTGTTGTAGCCCCCATTCGAGGCTTGTAGAGCCGATGAATGGGGGTAAA
>USJF01000143.1 GCA_900554935.1 uncultured Porphyromonas sp. | reverse complement strand
AGATTTATTTGAGCCATCGCCGAGTTACAAACTAAGCATTTGCGGAGTTACGAACTCAGCGAAGGCGGAGTTACAAACTAAGCATTTGCTAAGTTACAAACTCGGCTATGACCTAGATACGGTCTCGACGGACGCCCTTATATACCGATGCAGGAGAGGGGAATAGAGATGAGGGTGACACATTATATATATGAGAAAAAGAGGGTGCGCTAGCGACTAGGCTAGCACACCCTCTAGTATTATATAGGGAGGAAATGAATTACTTCTTTTCCTCGATAGCTGCTTGAGCGGCGGCAACGCGTGCGATTGGCACACGGAATGGAGAGCAAGATACGTAGTTGAGCCCTACTCTGTGGCAGAACTTCACGCTGCTTGGCTCACCACCGTGCTCACCGCAGATACCGACCTTAAGATTGGCATTGGTGCTACGACCAAGCTTGGTACCGTGCTGTACGAGCTGTCCGACACCCTCCTGATCTAGTACCTGGAATGGGTCTACTGGCAGAATCTTCTTTGCAAGGTAATCTGGTAGGAAGCCATTGATATCGTCACGTGAGTAACCGAAGGTCATCTGGGTAAGGTCGTTGGTACCGAAGCTGAAGAACTGTGCGTGCTCAGCGATCTTATCGGCGATGAGGGTAGCACGTGGGATCTCAATCATGGTACCCACCTTGTACTCTACCTTGGCGCCCTCTTCGGCGAATAGCTTCTCGGCAGTCGCGTCGATCACCTGGCGCTGTAGCTCTAGCTCCTTCACGGTACCTACTAGTGGCACCATAATCTCTGGTATCACGTTGATGCCCTCTTTCTGAAGCTCTACAGCAGCACCAAGGATGGCACGGGTCTGCATCTCGGTAATCTCGGGATAGGTATTGCCAAGACGGCAACCACGGTGACCGAGCATTGGGTTGACCTCGTGAAGGTTATTGATACGAGCCTGTACCTGTGCAAGTGAAAGACCTAGCTCATCGGCCATCTCTTTCACGCCCTTCTCATCCTGTGGTAGGAACTCGTGTAGTGGTGGATCGAGAAGACGAACGGTCACTGGATGACCATCCATCACGCGGAAGATGCCTAGGAAGTCTTGCTTCTGTAGTGGCAATAGATCCTTCAAGGCTGCTACACGACCCTCTGTATCGGTGGAGAGAATCATCTTGCGCATGGCCTTGATCTTGGAGCCTTCGAAGAACATATGCTCTGTACGGCAAAGGCCAATACCAGTAGCACCGAAGTTGAGAGCTACTTCTGCATCGTGTGGAGTATCGGCATTGGTACGTACCTTCATGCGTGCATGCTTATCGGAGAGCTCCATTAGGAATTGGAAGTCTGGATCGAGCTCAGCAGCCTTGGTAGGAACTTGACCCTCGTAGATCACACCGGTAGAACCATTGAGAGAGATGTAATCACCCTCCTTATATACCTTGCCATCTACTGCCACGGTACCTACCTTGTAATCGATTTCTAGGCTACCTGCACCTGAGACGCAACACTTACCCATACCACGAGCTACTACGGCAGCGTGGCTGGTCATACCACCCTTAGCAGTAAGGATACCCTCTGCTACCTGCATACCAGCGAGGTCCTCAGGTGAGGTCTCGTTGCGAACTAGGATCACGCTATCGCCATGCTCATTGTGCATACGAGCAGCATCCTCTGCAAAGAAGCAGATCTTACCCGAAGCGGCACCTGGAGAAGCTGGAAGACCGCGAGAAATCTCTACTGCCTTTGCCTCTGCTGCTTTATCAAAGATAGGGTGAAGTAGCTCATCTAGCTTATTTGGATCGATACGCATCAGGGCTTGCTCCTCGGTAAGTGATCCCTCGCGAAGTAGGTCCATAGCAATCTTTACCATTGCCTTACCGGTACGCTTACCATTACGAGTCTGGAGGAACCAAAGCTTGCCATCTTGGATGGTGAACTCCATATCCTGCATATCGTGGTAGTGATCCTCGAGCTTACGCTCAATATCTACTAGCTCTTTGTACATCTTTGGCATAGACTCCTCAAGAGAAGGCATCTCGGTAGCGCGATACTCCTCAGTGACATTGGCAAGCTTAGCCCAGCGGAGAGAGCCCTCTTTGGTGATCTCTTGTGGGGTACGGATACCTGCTACTACGTCTTCACCTTGTGCATTGATAAGGTACTCACCATTGAATAGGTTTTCTCCTGTGGCAGAGTTACGAGTGAAGCAAACACCGGTAGCAGAGTTGTCGCCCATGTTACCGAATACCATCGCCTGTACGTTGACAGCAGTACCCCACTCCTCTGGGATGCTCTCCATACGACGGTAGATGATGGCGCGCTCATTCATCCAAGAGCCAAATACGGCACCGATAGCACCCCAAAGCTGCTCACGAGCATCGGTTGGGAAGTCTTTGCCTGTCTGCGCCTTCACTGCCTCACGGAAGCGAGTCACTAGCTTCTTTAGGTCTGCTACCTCTAGCTCATTATCAAGGGTTACGCCTTTCTCCTGCTTTACCTCCTCGATAATCTTCTCAAAGGGGTCAATCTCCTTCTTATCGGCTGGCTTCATGCCGAGTACTACGTCGCCATACATCTGGATAAAACGGCGGTAAGAGTCCCATGCGAAGCGCTCGTTGCCACTCTTCTTAGCAAGGCCCTCTACGGCAGCGTCGTTTAGACCAAGGTTGAGGATGGTATCCATCATACCAGGCATAGAGGCAGGAGCACCAGAGCGTACAGATACGAGTAGAGGGTTTTCGTTGCTACCAAACTTAGCACCCATAATCTCCTCTACTTGCTTGATATTTTTCTCTAGCTCATCGGTCATCTCCTTGCGAAGCACTGCCTCGCCAAGGTCGTAATACTCGTGGCAAACCTCTGTAGTAATTGTAAATCCTGGAGGCACTGGTACTCCGATTAGATTCATCTCTGCTAGGTTGGCGCCCTTTCCGCCAAGTAGCATCCTCATGTCTGCCTTACCTTCTGCGGCACCATTGCCGAAGGAGTAAATTCTTTTCTTTGACATCTTTGATTAAATATTAATTGGTTGAATAAAATAAATACATCTCTATCGCGCTCCCAAAGCGGTCTTATTCAAAGAGCGGGTCTATGCCCTCTTGAATAGGCTCAAAGGTAGCAATCACTCTGCCATCCTTTGTCTTGCAAGGGTCGGCATACTCCTCGGGTATCACGAACTTGGCTGCGGGGTCGATACCTAGCTCTGCCTTGCGCTTCTGAAGCTCTTTATCATTAAATACTTTCTTGAAAAACATCGCCACGATCGGCAACGACATATTAGCGCCCTGACCCAAACGGATGCCATCGAAGTGGATGGAGCGATCCTCACCACCTACCCAGCAACCTGCACTGATACGAGGTGTGAAGCCCATAAACCAAGCATCCGAATTTCGATTGGTAGTACCTGTCTTTGCTCCTATTTCACCATCAATGTGGTATTTGAATCGCAAACGGCCAGCCGTACCACCTTCAACAACAGCCT
>USJF01000142.1 GCA_900554935.1 uncultured Porphyromonas sp. | reverse complement strand
TGCCAAGTCATACCTACTTCTTCCAGTACCAGGAGGCAACTATTCGCAATGGTAAGATCTATTTTGCTATCACTCCAGTGGGGCCTAACCTTAGTAGTTATGATGGCAACGTCTATATTTGGGACGTGAAGAATACTCAGGCCAAGCCACAGTTCGGTGCAAAGCTAGTCAGTGGGTCCAATAACGTATTCACTGCTATTTTCTAATCTTCTCAATTCGTTTTTTTCTATTCAGAGGGAACCTCTCGCTTGAAGAGAGATTCCCTCTGAATGTATTTCATTATAAGAGACTGTTGGCGAGTTTGTAACTAAGCGATCATGGAGTTACAAACTAAGCCATCATTGAGTTTGTAACTAAGCGAACGTGGAGTTTCGAACTCGCCTGTCGCTTATCTGTAGGGTAAATCCATACGAATAGGGGAGGTCGCACAACCTATTGGGAGTGCGCCACCTATTATCCTACATTTTGGGTAAGTTTGCAATGTATAATGTCGTAAGGATAAGGTGATGAGTAAGAAAAGAATAGTGAGGGAGAAGCCGGTAGAGAACCGCCGTGCTAAGTCTGAGACGGAGATTGAGATGGGAGGTAGTCTAAAGGAGCGAGCTGGTCGTTTCTTTAGGGGCTTGCTGGGCAAGGAGCGGATGATGCCAGTCACGATAGGTTTGGTTATCTTCGGTCTTGGTCTCTTTATGTTCTACGCCTTTGTCACCTACCTATTTGAGGGGCAAGTGGATCAGAGTGTGTTGCTAGACCCTGAGGTATCGAGTGTTGAGGCACAAGCCGAAGCGATGCGAGGGAGTAGTGGTGTCCTTGGCATGAATCTTATGCATCTGATGGTCAATGAATGGGTGGGGCTAGGTGTGGTCTTTGTAATTACGCTATTGCTAGCCTTTGGTATTGGGATGCTTGGCCCTGCCAAGGTCAATTACCCTAAGCTGGTGATCTTTACCACTATTGCTACGTTTTGGACCTCGCTTTTCAGTGCTACTATTTTTCGTCCGATCGCTGCCAACTTTTTCTTTTACCCTGGAGGGATATTGGGCGATACTATGCGTGATTGGCTAGAGATGCGGATTGGTTATTTCGGTCTTTGGTTGGTGATTCTTTTTTCTCTCTTCTTGGTGCTATTCCTTTTCTTTCGGTCGATTCGTGCAAAGTACAATAACTGGGCTGAGGAGAAGAGGACAGGCGAAAAGAGTGCCGAGGCTCCTAAGCGAAAGGGGCTTCTCTCGTGGTTTCGCCGAAGTAAGTCGGAGGCGGATGATGAGGGTGAGCTGCTAGAGGGTATTCCGGAGGAGCAGTGCGAGGTGCCTACGGAGGAGGTGGCTGAGGAGGTGGTGACTGAGGAGGCACCATATCGGCCCACTACGATCACTATGGAGCCGGAGGAGGAGCCTATCCCCACTATTCCTGAGCCTGAGCCCGCACCTATTATCCATCGGAGTGAGGGGAGTGATGGGGTTGATATGGTGGTGATGGACAATCGTAGTATGCAGGATGAGGTGACCAATGCCGAGCTACGTGCCAAGCAACTTGTGGAGGAGCAGGGGGAGTATGATCCTACACTGGAGCTGGCTGGCTTTGAGATGCCATCTGCCGATCTCCTCAAGAAGTATGAGCAGCAAAATGAGGAGATAGATACGGAGGAGATAGAGCAAAATAAACGGCTTATTACCACTACACTGGAGAGCTTCAGGATAGGGATTAAGTCGATTAGTGCTACGGTGGGGCCTGCCATTACTCTGTACGAAGTGGTACCGGAGGAGGGTATACATATCTCTCGTATCCGTGGGCTGGAGGATAATATCTCTATGAGCCTTTCGGCGATGGGAATTCGTATCATTGCTCCTATGCCGGGTAAGGGGACTATCGGTATGGAGGTGCCGAATAAGAAGCCTCAGGTGGTGAGTATGCGTTCGGTGATTCTCTCCAAGAAGTTTGCGGAGAGTAAGGCGGAGCTACCTGTGGCGCTCGGACGTACTATCACTAATGATGTCTTTGTCTTTGACCTCGCCAAGACGCCACACCTCCTCGTGGCAGGAGCGACGGGGCAAGGTAAGTCGGTGGGGCTGAATGCTATTATCACCTCTCTACTCTACAAGCTACACCCTTCGGAGCTGAAGTTTGTGATGGTGGATCCGAAGATGGTGGAGTTTAGCCCTTATAAGCAGATCGAGAAGCACTATATGGCGAAGCTGCCCAATGAGGATCAAGTCATCATCACCGATCCTAAGCGGGTGCAGGGGACGCTGGAGTCGCTTTGTGTGGAGATGGACGATCGATACGAGCTTCTCTCGGCTGCGCATGTGAGGAATATCAAGGAGTACAATCAGAAGTTTAAGCAACGCCTCCTTAATCCTGAGAAGGGGCATAAGTTTCTCCCTTATATTGTGCTGATTATTGATGAGTATGGCGACTTGATGCTCACGGGAGGTAAGGATATTGAGGCGCCTATCACTCGCTTGGCGCAAAAGGCGAGAGCGGTGGGTATCCATGCGATTATCGCTACTCAGCGACCAATGGCATCGATTATTACGGGTGCGATTAAGGCCAACTTTCCTGGGCGTCTTGCCTTTAAGGTCTCTTCGGGGATTGACTCTAAGATTATTCTGGATGCTCAGGGGGCTAATCGCCTGATTGGTCGTGGCGATAGCCTTTTCACTACTGGTAATGATCTTACTCGTGTGCAGTGTGCATTCGTGGATACACCTGAGGTCAATAACTTGGTGAAGTTTATCTCCGACCAGAGAGGGTTTAGGGAGGCGTATGAGCTACCTGAGGTGAAGCCGGAGAGTGGCGACCTCGCTGGTTCGCTAGCTACGGGAGAGTTGGATCCGAGCAATTGGGACGAATTCTTTGAGGCAGCAGCTCGAAGGATAGTGATGGACAATCGCCCTTCGGCAAGCTACATTCAGCAGATATTTGGAGTGGGTTATAACCGTGCTTCGCGTATTATGGTACAGCTGGAGCACGCCGGTATTATTTCGGGTGCCGATGGCAATAAACCTCGGGAGCTACTGATCACTACGGAGGAGCAGTTGGAGCAGTTTTTTGAA
This sequence comes from uncultured Porphyromonas sp., assembly GCA_900554935.1. GTDB lineage: Bacteria > Bacteroidota > Bacteroidia > Bacteroidales > Porphyromonadaceae > Porphyromonas_A. The sequence continues at coordinate 459 of USJF01000142.1, read as the reverse complement.
GAGAATAGGAGGTAATAATGATGAATGCTAAGGGATGGCTGCTGGCGCTCCTGCCTTTACTATTGGTCTTTTCGGCTGAAGCACAGGAGCAGGCACTACAGAAGGCAAAGCAGTACTTAAATGCTAATAAGGGACTACAGATAGAGTACCAACTCAACATCGGTGAGGAGAGTGAGCAGGGAAGCTACTATGCACTCGGTGAGGACTTTTATCTTGAGAGCCCTTCGATACGTGCGTGGCACCAAGGGGGTAACCTCTGGGTCTATATTCCGCAGAATGGGGAGGTCAATCTTACGCAACCTCTGAAGGAGGATCTGCTGGAGCTCAATCCTCTGCTCAATCTCAATCGGATCTCCGCTAAGACTTTTACCCTCACTCAGTCAACGGTAGGAGCGGTCACGACAATCAAAGCGGTGCCACAAAGGATGGAGGAGATAGCGTGGCTGGAGATCCATCTCA
>USJF01000141.1 GCA_900554935.1 uncultured Porphyromonas sp. | reverse complement strand
TATTGAGTTACAAACTCGGCTAATGGCCGTGATGAAGAGGGCGCCTAGTATTCTCTAGAGGATGGTGAGGTAGGGGCGGAGGAGCAGGGTATATTCGGGGGTGTAGTTGTGGGTACCTTCTCCTGCCAGTATGGTGAGGTGGCTAGTGCTACAGGGGGTGAGCTCTTGGCTCCATAGGGTGAGGACCCGCTTGGGGGCTTTGCTTTGGGTGGTCTGTATGTAGAGGTGGTGTTGGGGGTGGATATCGTATTCGTTAGCTGCCTTTATGTAGTCACTCTGTGCGGTAGTGGCTAAGATGGTAGCTATCTGCCCTTCGGGGGCTAGATGGTGGAGACTGGTTGCGAAGAATTGGTTGGGGGAGAGGGTGACCGAATGCTTGGCTATGGTCTCTCTCTGATCGCTATTTTGGTGCGTTGGGGTATAGTAGGGCGGATTGCTAACGATCAGGTCGTAGTGCGTTTCACAGCGGTAGGTTCGGTAGTCCTGCTCTTGGATGATAACTCTATCGGCAAAGGGGGAGTGACTTGCATTGTAGCTCGCTTCTTTGGCACTCGCACTATCTAGCTCTATGCCTGTAATGTGGGCGGCAGGAAAAGCTTGTGCCAGCATAAGGGCAATAATCCCTGTGCCGGTGCCGACATCCAGTACCGCTTTCGGCTGATGCGCTTGGAAGTGGTGAGCAATATAGGCACCGAGGAGCATCCCATCGGTACCTACTTTGAGGGCCGACTCCACTTGGCGTATCTCAAATTGCTTTAGCCGAAATATCTTTGCCATAGTTCCTTGAGTTTGTACCACCCTTTCATCACCTTATTATTGGTGCGAGCGTAGTATCTCCGCAAGATATGATAGGCTTCTGGATCCTCTGAAGTAGGGGCAATAGGATCGGCATAGAGCGGATAGGGTGCTACCGCTGTGTGGTACCGACCTCCACCACCAGAGTGGGTGCCACTTCCGTCGAACCCATCATTGGAGGCTAGGGGAGGATTGCTATTGATGCTCAGCTTTTGATGAAGGAGTGGCGAGGCGTGCCAACGGACCGCCCAGGAGTTGTTTTCCCCAGCAATTTGTCGGCGTAGCATCCGTGGAAAGTCCATAAATCCACCATATCTAAATCGTTGGTAGGTCTTCGGATCTTGCTCCAGCTGCTGTAGCAACTGCGTCCCATCTGGCTCCCAAAGCTCTTGCCAACGGTCATGCCAAGTTGCCCAGCCCCAGCTCCCAGCAAAGTAAAGTGGGTGGTTATTCTGGAGCTTGGACGTGGTGTAAAAGGTACCTGCGTGTAGGTGGGCGATTCTTTTTTCAGAGGCATAAAGTGTGAGCGCATCATTCATCCAACGCAGAAAGTAGGGGGAGAGAATTAGGTCGTCCTCCAGCACAATCACACGGTCGTGCGTCTGAAGTAGGCTCGTAACCCCCTCCACGATGTTATGGGCAAGCCCTCTATTAGAGGGTTGGCAGTGGATCTGTGCATTGGGGAATTGTCGGTAGAGTGCACGCACCTCTTCTACTGCTTCTCGGTCGTCCGCACCTTTTGCCCCATCACTCCATATATATATAGGAGTATGGGTGATCTCTGGTTGCTGTAGTAAATTCTGCAGGATTCGCTCTGTGTGCCTTGGCCGATTGTAGACAAATAGAAGCAGTGGGGCCAACTCTTTTCGTTCCAATGCTCGCCGAAGTCCCCCTAAGTCTAGTGGTGGTCGTTGGCGCCAGAGCTTCATCATTGGTCGCATCTGCCAAAGATTTCTAGCCATCTTAAGGAGCGACCGTCGGCGATTCCCTCTTGAGAGCAGTGCTTCGCCAAATGGAGCTAGGTGCCCTCTGTAGAATTGTGCGAAGGGGGAGAGCAACGGATTGATCGCCTCTGCGAGGTGGTAGGCCTGCTTTAGTCGAAGGGTTTTCTCATCTGAGATGGGGGTGGAAGGACGGAAGTGTTGCCCAGTGAGGTGCGGTAGAAAGCCGATTTTCAATCCATCAAACCTTACTCGATGGGCATAATCTAGGTCCTCGCCATAGTGGTGGAATAGAGGTGAGAAAAGACCTACCTTTAGGAGCGTTTGCCGTGGTAGATACCAAAGTGCAGCATTGATAAAGGAGAGCTCGGTAAATCCATGGTAGGGGGGCGCAGGAAGATAGTGAGCCAATCCTTGCTCTACCGCTCCGTCGCTACCGAGGTGGAGTGGGGAGAGGATACCTATCTCGGGATGTTGCTGGGAATGATGAGCTAAGGCTCGTATCGTGTCGGCTGAAATACTGGCATCTTGATTGAGTAGAAAGATCCCCTCGTATTGCTCCTCGGCTTGCACCTCCTCCATCAAGAGGTTATTGGCAGCGCCAAATCCGAGATTGGAGGGGCGACGGAGTACCCTTACAAAGGGATAACGCTTTTCGATCTCATCGGGAGTACCATCGGTAGAGTCATTGTCTACCACTGCGATCTCTAGCTGGTCGCGATCATACAGAAAGGGCTGAAGTAGACTATCTATCCACTTCAGCCCATTGTAGGTGACTATGGCGACCAGAATCATATCGCCAAGGTTTTATTTGCTGCGTTGGCTACGTTTGCGTTCGGTCTCATCGAGTATGATCTTACGCATACGCATTGACTTAGGGGTCACCTCTACCAATTCATCGGACTTGATATACTCTAGGGCATCTTCAAGCGAGAAGCGAATTGGAGGAGCGAGTTGTACCTTGTCGTCCGAACCTGAAGCACGCATGTTGGTTAGCTTCTTGGACTTGCAGACATTCACGTTGAGGTCTTCGTCACGGGTGTTTTCTCCAACCACCTGACCAGCATATACCTCCTCTTGTGGGTCAATGAAGAACCGACCGCGGCTCTGCAGGTTATTTAGGGCATAGGCGTAGGCAGTACCACTCTCTAGTGCCACGATGGAGCCATTGTTGCGGGTCTCGATATCGCCTTTCCAAGGCTCAAAGTCTAGGAACCTATGTGCCATAATCGCCTCCCCACTCGAAGCGGTTAGCACCTGATTATTCAACCCGATAATGCCTCGAGAGGGGATACGGAACTTGAGGAAGGTACGGTCGTTTTTCTGCTCCATCTCAGTCATCTCGCCTTTACGACGAGTCACGAGGTCGATGATTTTGCTCGCTGCCTCCTCGGGAAGGTTCACTGTTAGCTCTTCAATTGGCTCATGCTTTACACCATCAATCTCCTTGATGATGACTTGGGGCTGCCCCACCTGTAGTTCGTACCCTTCACGGCGCATGGTCTCAATCAGGATGGATAAGTGTAGCACTCCTCGACCGTAGACAATCCAGCTATCGGCACTATCTGTCTCCTCTACTCGTAATGCTAGGTTTTTGTCTAGCTCTCTCTGGAGACGGTCATAGATATGGCGAGAGGTGACATATTTGCCCTCTCTACCATAGAAGGGGGAGTTATTGATCATGAAGCGCATACTCATCGTAGGCTCATCAATCGCAATGCTAGGCAGAGCCTCTGGCGTAGAGGCATCGCATATGGTCTCGCCGATCTCGAAGTTATCCAGCCCT
>USJF01000140.1 GCA_900554935.1 uncultured Porphyromonas sp. | reverse complement strand
ATTGGTAGCTTCCTCAGCGTTACCAATGCTAGCTCTCTCAAGGCTCGTATGGCCGACCAAGGTTACAACCCTATCCTCGCACAGAATGAGCAAGGGATGTATCGTGTGATTGTCACCAGCTTCGACAGTAAGAGCGATGCCGTAAGGAGTCGTGACTCTATCAAGAGCATGTTTGCAGATAAGGGACTCTTCCAGGATGCTTGGATCTTGGAGCGTACCTACTAAGTCTGTCACCCACAATCATTACTGAAAATGTAGAGAGTAGAGGCGTAACGGTATCCCTTACGTCTCTACTTATTTTTTTATGCCAAAGAAAAAAAAGAATACCACCACCCACTGGAGGTTTCAAAGCGCACCTGAGAATACCTCTAGCCAGCTCTACTATACCATAGGCGAGGTGGCAAGGCTCTTTAAGGTCGATGAAACTCAGCTCCGGTACTGGGAGCGTCATACCCCCTTAGCTCCCAAGCGTGCCTCGTCCTCCGGCACACGCCTTTACACACAGGACGATCTCAAGCTAGTGGAGCGGATACGGTACCTATTGATCGATAAAGGTCTCTCCTTACAGGCTGTTTCGGAGCAGTTACAGAGTGGAGGTGCAGTAGAGACCGACCTTCAAATCCGTGAAAAGCTATGGGAGGTAAGGGCCAAGGTACTAGAGCTAAAAAAGGTGGTAGACCAACAATTACACCATGCAAACAGCGGTAATGAATGATGCCAATTATGGCGATGGAATGTACCTAAAGGTGCTGGGCTGTGGCTCGGCACTCCCTAAGCCGGGACAGCAACATAGCTCACAGCTATTGCGTCTGCGGGAAAAAGTCTATATGATCGATTGTGGTGAAGGCACTCAGATGCAGTTGCTCCGCTTCGGTGGCTCGTGGGCCAATCTTCACCGCATATTCATCACCCACCTACACGGCGATCACTGTCTAGGTTTGCCCGGACTGCTGAGTAGTATGTCTTTGAGTGGTCTCGACCACCCTGTGCATATCTATGGGCCCGAAGGGATTGAGGCCTATGTCCGTTTTATCGTGGAGACCTTTTGTCGCGACGATGCCGAGCGAATCATCCCCCACCAGATCGATCATCGGCAGGTGCAAACGGTCTATGAGGATCATTCGCTACTCGTCACCTCCTTCCCCCTCAGGCATCGGGTGCCTTGCATTGGTTATCGCTTCGATGAAAAACCTAAGCCCCGGCATATTGATCGGGAGATGTGCGACTTCTACCAAATACCCATTGCCTACTTCGGACTACTCAAGCAGGGAGCCGACTTCCAGCGGGAAGATGGTACCGTGATACCCAATCACAAGGTGACCAAGACTCCGCGAGCGCCTTATAGCTTTGCCTATTGTAGCGATACCGCCTATTTCCCTCCTATTGTGGAGACGATCAAGGGGGTGGATCTGCTTTACCACGAAGCTACCTTAGGTGCCAAGATGACTGAGCGGGCAGCCGAAACCCTCCATAGTACCACCACCGATGCCGCTACCATTGCCCAGCAGGCCGAGGTGGGGCACCTCCTCATCGGGCATTACAGTGCTCGGTATGCCACCCCTGCTCTAGTACAGGAGTTGCTAAAAGAAACTCAAGCTATCTTCCCACCCACTTTGGCAGCTGAGGAAGGGCTCACCATCGACTTTCAGAAATTACGAACATTATAATCTATTAACCCTCCTTCCCCTTCCTATGAAAATCCTACTTTGTGGCTCTGTCCATCAAAAAAGTGATCCAGAGAGTTTCCAACAACTGATCAAGACGATCCTAGCCCTCCACCCAGAGCATTCCCTACAGATTGAACAGCGCCTCTACACCTATCTCCTTTCCGAAGGGTTTGCACTCGGAGGTATCTCTATCTGCACCCCTAGAGGAGTGGTGGATACCGACCTACTGATTAGCGTGGGCGGTGATGGAACCTTCCTACGCACTGCCAAGTTGATCGCCGGCACCAAGGCAGGTATTATCGGTATCAATTCAGGGCATCTCGGCTTCCTAGCAAGCCTACAGCCGGAGGACTTTCCCTACTTCTGGAAGGAGTTGGAGGAGGGCACCGCCCTTTCAGAAGAGCGTGAGCTACTGGAGTGTTTTGTGACGAACGAAGAGGGGAGGGAGACCTTCCGAGCCCTCACACTCAATGAGGTGGCGGTGATGAAGCGAGATACAGCCAGTATGATTTCGGTAGCCACCTATATCAATGGCGAATTGATCTCCAATACTGATGGCGATGGACAACTCATCTCCACTCCTACAGGATCTACCGCCTACGCCCTCAGTGTCAATGGACCTGTCGTCCATCCCCATAGCCCAGTGGTGCAGATCTGCTCTATTGCCCCCCATACCCTCAATATGCGACCCATCGTGCTCCCCAATAGTGTAGATATAGAGCTCCATATCGAGAGCCGAAGCGGGGCCTTCCTCCTTGCTATCGATGGCAAAAGCCACCCCGAGGCCATTGGTGTCACCGTGCATATCCGTCGGTCTGAAAAGCGTCTAAAGGTGCTCCACTCCCAGCACTACTCCTTCTACCAAACCTTACGGCAAAAGCTAATGTGGGGACAAGATCCACGTCTCTAGTTCCCTGGTATATCATTTCCAAATATTTGATACGAGAAACATTTTTGTTTTATGTATCAAACAAAAATGTTTCTCGTATCAAATAAAAATGATTCAAGTATCAAAGCGAAGCACATCACGCACTCCATTTATTATACCTTCTCGGCAAAGGAATTTCTACGAGTTGTTCGCCTTTTCGTCCGACCTTAGGTTTCTCTTCCCTTAAAAAATGCCGTCATCGGCACGAAAGTAATCGGTCAGCATCCAGTGAGACTGGCTATCCTTTCGCTGAAAGACATATTCCTCGATCATTTCGGAACCTAGAAAACCCTTACAGAAAGAGGCTTCGTTGGGCATTAGCTCCCGCCACGCTGCAAAGAAGTAGCTACTATCAGGCGGAACAATGGTGAGCTGAAGCTGACCAAAGATGGGCTCACTAGCACCATCCCCTAGTGAAGTCCGTGACCGCTGAAAAGTAGCATCCCCCTCAAAGCGGTCTATGAACTGCTTCAGCCCCTCTGCACCCTGATTGAAGGGCGCCTCCCTATCTCCGTAAATCATATTATTGGTGTAGTACTCTTTGTAAAGGTCGTAGACCGGTACTTCGTCATCGGCCTCAGCCACTAGCTTCTCGGCCTGATCCACCGAAAGAGCGGGCGAAAGTGTGTCAGCTGGGCGAACCACCTGATTCACTACAGCCAAATCTCCCTCCTCTGCCCTTAGCCCCCTCTCCCAATACTTACTGTAGAGCCAAAGTCCCCCTAAGACAACCAGCACCACACCCCCCGAAATAATTAATCCCCTTTTCTTGCTCATCGTATTAAAGTATTAAAAACCAGTGGCAAAGATACCTAAATTATCGAAATAAATGTAGAAAAAAACTACCGCCTCTAACCAATAATAGCTCTTTGACCCCCCTCCAATCGGCAAAGGTGGTGGTGCCAAATGTATGGGTGGCTACGGAGCTTAGTTTATCTTTGAATAAAACAATTAAAACATGGTGGAGGGGGGCTATCCTTCGACCACTTATAATTCACTGGAATTCAGAAATATGGTTAATCGCTTGAAAAGTTTGTATCTAGGCCTTTGGCGAGTTCGAAACTAAGCAATCAGGCAGTTACAAAC
>USJF01000139.1 GCA_900554935.1 uncultured Porphyromonas sp. | reverse complement strand
CTGATCCGTTTCCTTCGACACCACCACATACCGCTCCGCCACATTCTCCGGCATCTCTACCCCATCTTGGAAAAGGAAGCGATAGGCATTTCCCTTGTACCCCTGCTTGATCACCTGCACATCCCCTTGCAGTACCACATGACTGCGATTAATTAGAGAGATATTATCGCATAGCTCCTCCACACTCTGCATATTGTGGGTAGAGAAGATAATCGTATGCCCCATCCGCTTTAGGCGTAGCATCTCATTCTTCAGAATCTCCGCATTGATCGGGTCAAAACCACTAAAAGGCTCATCAAAGATCAGTAGTCTAGGCTCATGCATCACCGTGCAGATAAACTGCACCTTCTGCGCCATTCCCTTCGAGAGCTCCTCCACCTTTTTATTCCACCAAGGGAGGATATCAAAGCGCTCAAACCACTCCTCCAGGATCCGCTTCGCCTCAACCCGCTTCAAGCCTTTCAGCTGAGCCAAATAGATCGCCTGCTCCCCCACCTTCATCTTACGGTACAAGCCACGCTCCTCAGGGAGATAGCCAATCCGCTCCAAGTCCTTCTCCACAAACGGATGACCATCAAAAATCACCTCCCCACTATCCGGCGCAGTAATCCGATTAAGGATACGGATCAAAGTAGTCTTACCCGCCCCATTAGGGCCAAGAAGACCATACACCTTGCCTTCCGGCACCGACATACTCACGTGGTCCAGGGCCCGATGCTTATCGTAGTCCTTCACCACATCGTTTACTTCAACAACGTTTTTACACATATATTTTTCATCTATTTCTTAAGCAAAAGCGACGGAGTATAGATCCTATCCCCGAGCAATTGGCTCGCATTACTCTTGTACTCCGATAGTTGCTTCAACTCCTCATATAGCTCCTTATACTCCTCCACATTCTCCGAGCCCATTGCCCGAATCTTACCGAGCACCCCTTGGATCTGCTCCTCTATCTTATGCAGTTTCAGCGAAAGCACATCCCGCATTAGTAGTTTCCCCAGCTCTTCAGGCTCCTCCATCTCCTTGATAAACTTATCATTCCGAGGGCTAAGCGAGCACTTATCTATCAAGTATCTATCGGCATACTCACGGATCGTATCATCCTCCGAGCCAATCAATAGCCGAGTCAGGTCCACCTCCGCTCCTTCCGCCTCCGCTAGTTGTACCGCATCCATCAGCCGATCCAATATCTGCATAAAATGATCACTCAGGCCTTCAACCCCCTCCATATCCCTCAGGTCCTGCGTCGCCTCATGAATCAATTGTAGCCCCGTTATCTCAACCTCCTCCTCCCCCGTAGAGAAACCAGGGATCAATACCGTACCATAGTCAATGATATCATGTAGTAGCGTCAGCTCATAAGGTGGTAAAGGGTCCTTCACTCTAGGTGAAGCCACCTTAGGTGCCACCTGCCCAGATATCGCCTTAGTGGAGAGATTAGTAAAACCCTGCTGAGGCGTCACTTCTTGCGGAGAAAGGTAAGCACTCCGCTCCCGCCTAGTGCGGTTGAAGTTCCGCTCCTCCCGTATCCTCTTCACCCGCTCCCCCAGTGCCTCAGCCGTCACCTCCCACTGCTCCGCTACCACACCGATATAGAGCTCACGCGTAATACGTGCCTCAATATAGGCAATCGTCTGCGCTAGCTCCTCAATAATCGCCACCTTGCCTTGCGGGTCAGTACCATACTCCGCCACGAGCCGCTCCCCCTTAAAGGCGATTCCATCCTCCTCATGCTCCCTAAAGTAAGCCTCAATATCCTCCTTCGTGTGGCTCTGGGCAAAAGAGCCGGGATCCCCCCCATCCGGAAGAAGCAATCCCTTCCCCCCCAAGCCAGCCTCCAGACAGATATCCAGCCCCCTGAGCGCTGCCTTAATCCCAGCGCCGTCTGCGTCAAAAAGGAGCGTCACATTCTGCGTCAATCGCTTGATATGCGCCACCTGAGCGTGCGTCAGTGCCGTACCCGAGCTTGCCACCACATTACGCACCCCCTTCTGGTACATAGAGAGCACATCCATATAGCCCTCCAGCACAATACACTTATCGCTACTCGAGATATACTTCTTCGCAAAAAAGAGACCATAGAGCTCATTACTCTTATCATAGAGCTCCGAGGCAGGACTATTGATGTACTTCCCTACATTCTCCACCTTCTTCAGGATACGCCCCCCAAAGCCCACCACATTGCCACTGCTACTATGGATAGGGAAGATCACCCGTTCCCGGTAGCGGTCAATGTAATCCCCCTTTTTCGTCTTCATCACCAGCCCAAGCGACTCCAGTACCTCCAGCTCCACCCCACTCTCCTTAGCCCTATCCACCAGATAGGTCCATTCACTAGGCGAGTAACCGAGCTGAAACTCCTTGATCGTCTCATCCGTGAGCCCACGCTCCCTGAAGTAGCTAAGCCCAATCCGACGCCCCTCCGCTCCTTGGAGCATAGCACCGACAAATTCATCTCGGGCAAAAGCATTGGCATTGATCAGCTTCTCTCGCTCCGTCTTACGCGCCATCTGCTCCGGCGACAGCTCTCGCTCCACCACCTCAATGCCATACTTACGGCCTAAGAACTTGATCGCCTCGGGGAAAGTGAGGTGCTCATACTTCATGATGAAAGAGACCGGCGTTCCACCCTCCCCACAAGCGAAGCACTTACAGATATTCTTGGCGGTAGAGATCTGTAGCGACGGACTGCTATCATCGTGGAAAGGACAAAGCGCCACATAGTCCTTGCCCTTGCGGTGTAGCGTAAGGTAATCCCCCACCACATCCACAATATCGGCTCGCTCTATGATGCGCTGCACCACTCGCTCATCGATCATACTCATAGTCGCTACCCTATAGTTATTCAGTGCTTACAGCAATGTCCATGCCCGTGCTCTCCACACTCATGTTCGTGGTGCCCCTCACCATGCTCATGGTGATGATCGCCACAGCCACAACAACTAGAGCAACCATGATGTCCGAAGAAGCGATCATACTCCTCCTGCGAAGGCTCACGAACATCGGTTACTTCTCCGATAAAGTGAAGCTCCTCACCCGCCAGGTCGTGGTTAAAGTCCATCTTCACCTTATCCTCACCTACATGGGTCACCTTACCATGAACCACCTGACCATCAGCTGTATTCATCGGGATCTTTGCACCCTCATACACCATCTCCTCATCAAATTTACCATCGACATGAAAGACCTTCTTATCCAGCTCTAGCAACAGATCCTCTCTCACCTCTCCGTAAGCATCCTTAGGAGATAAGCGGAAGTCAAAGTGATCGCCAGGCTCAAGTCCCGAAAGCTCCGCCTCAAAGGCAGGCAATAAAAGACCCATCCCGAAGATAAACTCCATAGGCATCTCCTCGATCGTCGCCTCAATCAACTCTTCATTCCTATCCAGCAGGCGATACTGCACCTGCACAAATGCACCTTTATTAATCCTCATAACTCAATATAAATTCAGTATAAATAATATAGTCTCACATAAATCATAATTAATGACAAACCTACCAATTTATACCCCAATCTCAAAGCTCCATCTCAAAAAATACAGGCCAATGGCGAGTTTGTAACTCGCCATTGGGGTAGTTTGTAACTGAGCGATCACTGAGTTTGTAACTAAGCTTTGACTGAGTTACAAACTCAGTCAAAGCTTAGTTGGCAACTCCACTTTTACCCACCCCTAGCCTATTATTTTTTTTGAGGCAAGTAGAACCGAAGCATTAGGGGTGGCCAGGGTCAACAGATATTATCATTGATTTTAGAGACTGTTGCACGAAGGCGATCTGCGGCGTTGCTTTCGGAATTCGGCTTCGGTCACGTACGTGAGTACGCTCCCTTTGGCCAGGTAGGGCTTGGTG
>USJF01000138.1 GCA_900554935.1 uncultured Porphyromonas sp. | reverse complement strand
TTATCTGCCACCTGGATCGCTACCTCCTCTAGTAGCTCCACGTACCTACGTAGCCCTATTCCGAGCTCTTCGAGATCGAAGATGGGGTAGATGGTCCATTGCCCTGGCCCGTGGTAGGTGACGTCGCCACCTCGCTCTATCTGGTAGCAGTCTATTCCGCGGGCTTGTAGTAGCTGGGGGGTGATCAGGATATTGTGTGTGTCGGCATGCTTCCCGAGTGTGAGGACGGGGCGATGCTGGTTGAAGATGAGATGATGCTGCTGGGGGTGTGTGGAGTGGCACTTAGCTTCTACCGCTTGGCGGAATAGGGCGGTTTGCTCGGCTAGGGAGTCTTTGTAGCTGATGAGCTCTCCTAGGGGGCTATTGTCGATGATTTGGATATGCATGGTGTGTGAAGGTCTATCTATTGGGACGTAGTTTGGCGTGGGAGCATAGTGCTCTGCCAGCACAGTAGTCGCAACTATTCTTTTGGTTGTTGGGTAGAAACTCAGTATCTTCTTTGGCAATCATGAGGAGAGCATTATTTAATGATGCTTTAAACTCCTCTTCTACGGTGCTAAAGCGGTTAATCTCGGTTTTGCTATCGGAGCTGTAGAGGTATTCTTGCTGGCCTTTTCGCACCTTGAAGAGTAGGGGGGTGATGTTTTGGGCGGTGCAATTAGAATGGGCCTCGAGATACATTACGCAGTAGGTGAGTAGCTGGATAGGTGCCCTATCTATTTTATTGCTCTGGGGGTCAAAGCTATTTGCGAGGCTGAAGATGGGCTGGTCGTGACCTGTTTTGTAATCTACTAATCTTAGTTTGCCCTCTTTGTCTCTATCGATTCGGTCTATAATACCACGTAGATTGATGCTTTCTTCGGGGGCTCCGTAGGTATATGAGGTGGAGATTTGCTGCTCTCCTCCGATGTACTTGAAGCCGAGGTTGTTGTCGATATCCAGTTGGATGGTATTCTGGATGTCTTGTAGCATTAGGCTTTTGTACATCTCGAAGTATCCATTGAACTGTGTGTCATTGGTTTGGTAGACCTGGTTGTAGGCAGTCTGTAGTGCTTGGATAATTACTTTTTCTTCGCATATCTCTTCCAACTTTCCTTGGGTCAGTTCTTGGTCTTTTACAAAGGGCTGGTAGAGTAGTTCTAGAGCTTTATGGGTGATGGTACCGAGATCGTTTTTCTCGAGTAGGTCGGTGGGCTCGTCGGGCTCCCGAAGTTTTAGGATGTTTTGGTAGTAAAACTTTCGGGGGCAGGTGAGGTAGTTGATGAGAGCACTGGGGGATAGTCCGAAGGTGGTATGTAGGCTTTTATCAGTGAGCTGAGCTCTATATTCTTGGATCTTATGCTCATTGAGCCGAAGCTCTGCAGTGGCAATGGGGGTGAGTGGAAAGTAGGCGTGGTACCGCTTGGCCTCTAGACCGTAGATGTGGGTGAGGAGGGTAAGGTATCGTGAGGGCTCTCCACTGGCTCTCTCTGTCTTACGAGAGTCGTAGAGGGCGTAGAGACGCTCGCTACGATTGATCATGTGGAAGAAGTTGTAGGCGCGGATATCATCTTGCCATTGATAGGTGGGGAGGCCGTTGGCAGCTCGGATGTTTTGTGGTATGAGACCGTACTTTCGGCTTTTAGCGGGAAGCAAGCCTTCGCCAGCATCTAGCACAATGATATTCTGGAAGTCTATGGAGCGTGCTTCTAGTAGTCCCATTATCTGTACGCCTTCAAGTGGTTCGCCTGCAAATGGTATGCGCGCTCGTGAGATGGTGGTATGAATGAGGTCGTGAAGGATGGGGAGGGTGAGCTCTTGGGCTGCCGTGTGGTGCTGGGCGACGAAGTTATCGAGTGTGCTTTGGATCTCCCTAAGTAGTTGGTCAACTACGGTGAGTGACATTTTGACGGAGTCGTCTTCGTCAAACTTTTCCTGTAGGTGGGCAAGGAGGGCGAGTGTATTGTGTAGTAGATCGCCTACTTCTGCTTTATCGAGATAGAAGAGGAGGCGTAGGTCGGGGTGCCACTCTTTGCTGATCTTTTGGGATAGCTCTTGCTCTGTGAAGTAGAGCTGCTGGGCATTGTGGCTATGGAGTAGCTCTTCGCGCTGGAAGTCGCTATGATCTAGTTCTAGCCCGAGGAGGTCTATCAGCTCTTCTCTTCGCCATACGGCTGCTTTATTATCTTTGCCTCGGATATAGGCAAGACGCTGTAGATTGAGTAGGTGGAGTAACTTGGCAATGGCTGGAAGGTACTTGATGGGGAAGCCCATGGTGATATTGAGTTTGAGGGGAGCTTTGCCAGGAATTACGCCTTGGAGGTTGGAGAGTCGGTTGGTGAGCTGGCTTTCATCGGGAAGGATGATAGCGGTATTGGGATCGTGGAGGTCTATAAGCTCTTTGCTCTGTAGCTGTGGGATGATCTTCTGGGAAATATAATTGGCCTGCCCGAGCTTGGAGGGGATGGAGATAATATGTAGCTGGGGCTGGTGATGAGATGCTTTGTCTCGCTCAAATGCTAGCTCTCCTGTGGGCTCTGGAAAGGAGCGGCTCTCTTCTCTGCTCTTTTGGGTGAACTTCTGCTGTAGGAGGTAGCTATCGTAGTCCCAATAGAAGAGGGTGTCGCTATGCTCTCTGAAGTAACGGAGTATCGATTGCTCGCACTTGGAGAGTGCATTGAGACCTATGAAGACATTGACTTTGGGCTCTTTGAATAGCTCTATCTCGCCTTTCTGTAGCTTCTCGACGATATCTCGCATGAGCATACCATTGTAGGTCAATCCCTCATTGCGTAGGTTGTCTTTGAATCTGGTGTAGATATTGGGCATCTGCTTCCAAAACTGGCTATACCCACTATCTAGGTGTTTATTGAAATCAAGTGCAAATTTGCTAAGGGCATCGATCTGGTCTTGGGTAAGGAACTCTTTGGGCGCCACGGTGAGCTGATCAAGGTGGTCCATATTATCGAATATAGACTTGGGATCGGCGAGGTGGTTGTCGATATCATTGAAGTCGGCCAATAGTTGCTTCCCTATATCATAGAAGGTCTCGAAGCTATACTCACTCTCTTGGTACTCTATTTTGTAGCAATTATAGAGGTGGTAAAGGAGAAGTAGCTCATTATTGACACTCTCTTCGGGCAGGTAGATTGCTCGCCTTAAGAAGGTGCCAAGGGTGGTCACTTCGGGGAGTAGCAGAGCCTCTTTCCCGGATGTTTGCCTTAGATAGTGTAGGAAGAAGTTGCCCGACCTTTTATTGGGGAAAAAGAAGCGGTACCTATATAGCTGCTTGGCCTCTTTTTGATAGAAGAGATGAGCTAGCCCACGTAGGTATGAAGTGTGTCCCATGACTAAGTGAAAGCTGAGGTGGCTCTTAGAATGGCTGCCCTTCTCGTCGCTGTATAATGGTGGCTTGAAGCTTGGTATTTTGCGGGTTAATAGCAAATTTGATGGCGGATGGGTGAACAAGGTGGGTGAGACTAACGGTACCTCCGCCCATATCTTGGCTCGCCATTATTCGCTCAACAGGAAGGATAAATACCTCGAGGTCTTTGTCGGGGTTCTTTTGGATATGCTTGAGGATAGCGGAGCCGATATTGCCAAAGTGATAGGTGCTGGACCCTCTTACTGCCATTTCTCCAATAAAGGAGGTGTAGGCAGCTTCGGTGGAGTTTTCAGTAAGCTCCTTCTCAAAAAATGTCTTAGTGCTATCTACAGGAAGCATAAGGAGTGTCTCAGGAATGCCATATTTGGTGGCGGTAGCGCTTGTGGCAGTGGTCCCTTGGAGTGTGTAGGTAACGGCATTGAGCGTGCGTGTGTAGCCTGCTGGCGCCTCTTTGAGCTCCTTTGCTATGGCACGGGTGGGGAGCGTAGCTTTTATCCACAGCCCTGCTGGGGCTTTGATAGTGGCGTATGCCTGATTGCGGAGTAGCTCATCCATCC
>USJF01000137.1 GCA_900554935.1 uncultured Porphyromonas sp. | reverse complement strand
GGAAAGGCACTCAATAAACCTGAGTCGGAGATTGCTATTTATCGTGAGAGGGCTATGAATTATCGCCATCTCTTTGACCCAAGTCACCGCCTGATGCGAGGAAAGCTACAAAATGGTGAGTGGCAAGCTCCATTTAATCCGCTTAAGTGGGGCGATGCCTTTACCGAGGGAAATAGTTGGCACTATACTTGGTCGGTATTCCACGACCCTCAAGGACTAATCAACTTAATGGGTGGCGCCAATACATTCGTACAGATGCTGGATAGTATATTCCAGCTTCCACCGCTTTTTGATGATAGCTACTACGGATTTACTATCCACGAGATCAGAGAGATGCAGATTATGAATATGGGTAATTATGCCCACGGTAATCAGCCAATACAACACGCTATCTATCTCTACAATTATGCTGCTCAGCCTTGGAAGGCTCAGTACTACCTCCGTGAGGTAATGACCCGCCTCTATGCCCCTACACCCGATGGATATTGTGGTGACGAGGATAATGGACAGACCTCTGCGTGGTATATCTTTTCCGCACTCGGTTTTTATCCAGTATGCCCAGCTTCTCAGCAGTATGTCATAGGTTCGCCACTATTCGAGGAGGTAACAATTTGTCGACCTTATAAACAACCATTACAGCTTATTGCAAAGGATAATAACAACCTCAATCGCTATATCCAGTCTATTACTGTCAATGGAAAAAGGTGGACCAAAAACTATTTCACCCTCCAGCAACTCAATAAAGGTGGAGAAATAGTATTTGAGATGAGTCCACAGCCTAACTATCATCGAGGTACCTCCTACACCGATGCTCCCTATTCCTTATCTAAGTAGTTCTGTTCCCTACGTATAGGGTCTTGTATGGTTTGAGTTGGAGGGGCGTTGATTGTGGTTAAAAAGTATTATCTTTGTGCATAATTCCGAGTGCTATATTGGGCTAAGATAAGCTATATAGCGGAGTATATTTTTAATTTTTAGGACAGATATGGCATACTCCAACAATGTAATGATTATTCGTCACGAGCTCCTTGCGAAGCTTGTACGACTTTGGTATGATGGTGAGCTGGTAGAGCGTATTGATCGAGTGCCGATAGAGATGGTTCCTAGGCATGGGAAAGATCGGATACGGTGCTGTAGGCACAAAGAGCGTGCAGTACTTCGCTACAAGATGTTTCCGCTGATAGGCCTTGATATGGCTGATGAGGTGGATGAGCTGACGCCTCTCTCGCATTATGCTAAAATGGCTCTCGAGGAGCGTGAAAAGAAAGACAACCTTCTCTGTGTAGTAGATGAAGCTTGCACTAGTTGTGTAGAGATCAATTATGAGGTCTCCAATCTCTGTCGGGGCTGTGTGAGTAAGGCGTGCTATAATGCTTGCCCGAAGAAGTGTATTGGCTTCAAGAAAAATGGTCAGGCTGAGATTGATCACGATACCTGCATCAGCTGTGGTCGATGCCACGATGCTTGCCCCTACCACTCTATAGTATATATACCTGTACCTTGCGAGGCTTCTTGCCCAGTTGGGGCAATCAAGAAGGATGAGCATGGCATTGAGCATATTGATGAAAGTCGCTGTATTTATTGCGGCTCTTGCATCAATGCTTGTCCTTTTGGTGCTATTTTTGAGGTCTCTCAGGTTTTTGATGTACTTCGAGAAATCAAGGCAGGAGAGAAGGTAATTGCGATTGTAGCCCCTGCTATTTTGGCACAATACGATGCACCTCATGCTCAGGTGTATGGAGCGCTGAAGCGTATTGGCTTCTCCGATGTGATAGAGGTGGCAGAGGGTGCTATGGATACTGTGCACCACGAGGGGCACGAGCTTTTGGAGAAGCTAGAGGGTGGTCAGCCCTTTATGACTACCTCTTGCTGTCCCTCTTTCTACGAGGCGATAGATAAGCATATCCCTAAGTTGCACGACTTTGTATCGGATTCCAAGTCGCCGATGTATTACACCGCGGAGCGGGCTAGAGCGCAGTACCCCGATGGGAAGATAGTCTTCATTGGCCCTTGTGTGGCGAAGCGTAAAGAGGCTCGCCGTGAGGGGCAGGAGGTGGACTATGTGATGACTTTTGAGGAGATCGCCTCTATCTTCTCTGCCCTTGAGCTCGATCTTAAGAGCCAAGAGCCTTTCTTGCCACGAGTGACCTCTGTGCGTGAAGCGCATGGCTTTGCACAGAATGGTGGTGTGATGGGGGCGGTACAGAGCTACCTAAGGTGCCAGCCTGAGACGGCTGATAAGGTGGATAAGATCACTACGGAGATGATCTGTAATATCGATAAAAAGGCATTAGCTAAGCTGAAGGGGTATGCGGTGAAGGGTGCTGCTCCAGCTCAGTTTATTGAGGTGATGTGTTGCCCTGGAGGTTGTGTTAATGGACCAAGTGCACACAATCATATCGTGGCAGGTAGAAAGCAATTGGCTCGAGAGCTCTCCACTATCCCTCTAACCTATGCCGACCTCCCTCGCTAAATTACTGCAATGTGAGCTACTCGAGGAGCATGAGTTTCTTGAGTTGCTCACCTATGAGGGGCGTGAGATTGAGGAGACGGCTGGGAGGGTATCAGTGGAGCACTTTGGGCGGGAGATAAAGCTCCGTGGCCTTATTGAGCTATCCAACTACTGTCGATCCGATTGTTACTATTGTGGTATCCGTGCTTCTAATAAGGCTGTAGATAGATATCGACTGACTAAGGAGGAGATACTGGAAGTGTGCAGTGTGGGGGAGGGATTAGGTCTCGGCACCTTTGTGCTTCAAGGTGGTGAAGACCCTTTCTGGAGAGGCGCTCGGTTGGTTGATCTCGTTCAGGAGCTACATCGGTGCTATCCGAAGGTAGTGCTAACGCTTTCGCTAGGTGAGATGAGTAGGACGGAGTACCAAGAGCTTTACGATGCAGGGGCACGTCGTTATCTGCTACGACACGAGACGATAGACCCGCTTCACTTTAAGCAGTTGCACCCTCCTCGCCAGCGTATTGAGCACCGTATTGAGGCAATTCACGCGCTTAAGGAGATTGGCTTTGAGACGGGAGTGGGAGGAATGGTTGGTTCGCCGGGACAGAAGCTGTATCATCTGGCACTTGACTTGGCTTTTATCCAAAGGCTCCAACCAGCGATGATCGGGATAGGTCCTTTTCTTCCGCACCACGATACGCCATTTCGTAGCTATCCCAGTGGTTCACTGGAGCGTACGGTGCGTATGGTGGCGCTTTGTAGACTTATCTGTCCAACTGCCAATATCCCAGCAACAACGGCTGTAGCTTCGCTCTCCTCGGAGGGGCGTAGGCAGGCTATTGAGGCAGGTGCCAATGTGGTGATGCCCAACCTTTCACCCCCTCGTTTTCGGAAGTTGTATCAGCTTTATGATCATAAGGCAAGCTTTGGGAGTGAGGCAGCCGAAGGAATTGAGATACTGAGGAGGGAGCTGTCGTCGTATGGCTTTACAGCAAAATAAATAGACAATGAAATACGATAAGTATTCGGCAAATGCCGAGGAATTTATAAACCATCAAGAAATACTTGATACCATCGCCTATGTAGAGGCGAATAGGAGTAATAAAGAGCTGCAGAGAGCTATCCTTGCAAAAGGGGCTATGGCGAAAGGGCTGGACCACCGTGAAGCCGCACTTCTTCTGGTTGCTACGGATGAGGATATTAGGCGGGAAACGGCTGAACTGGCTGGGAGGTTAAAGGATCGCTTTTATGGCCGAAGGGTAGTACTTTTTGCGCCACTTTATCTCTCTAATTACTGTGTGAATGGCTGTACTTACTGCCCGTATCACTTGAAGAATAAGGTGATCCCACGTAGAAAGTTGACACAGGAGGAGATCCGACAGGAGGTGATAGCGCTCCAAGATATGGGGCATAAGCGATTGGCACTGGAGGCGGGTGAGCATCCTCTGCATAATACGATGGAGTATCTACTG
>USJF01000136.1 GCA_900554935.1 uncultured Porphyromonas sp. | reverse complement strand
CTTCGGCCTCATCCTCAGCGCCTTGCATCTCATCCTTCGTGCAACATTCTCTAGTTATAAACTCACTAACCATCCTCTACCAGCATCACCTATTTCACCTTTTACGCTCAGGTAATTATTGTGCATAATGATGCGGAAGACTAATTCAATGGCGTATCCATCTATTCTCTATGCCATTTTTGATAATTATCGGTCAGGAAGCTACAATACCCCCTACTTTCTCTCGTATAGCATCCATTAAAAGCATTATTTAACACTGCCTTAACTAATTGGTTATATGTACTTTACAGCGTATCAAATACCAACAGATAAAAAAATATGCACGAATTACACTTTTTAGGTAGAAAAAGTGTATCTTTGTCTCGTGATACAATACAAGACACGTAGTAGCTACAATAAATATGAGCACCAATCGTAAAAAACAATACATAGAAAAGGCCATAGAAATCCTCAAGCAAGAGGGTTTCAGACTATCCCTTGATGAGATGGCGACAAAGATGGGGATCACCAAGAAAACGCTATACAATAACTTTAGCTCCAAAGATGAGCTACTGAAGGAATGCGTTCAGGCAATCTCCGAAGACTTTAAGGCTACTTTGAGCGGCCTAGATGACCCCTCCGTGGGTGCCATGGAGAGTTTGGTACGATGCTTTGATCAACTTGATGAGCTATTTATCAAACTCAACCCCGTTTTTTTCTCCGATCTGATGCAAAGTAACCCCAACCAAGCGATGCTTGGGCACATAATGGGCTCCAATCTTTTCCGCGAGAAGATGGGCAATAATCTCCGACAAGGTATAGAGGAAGGGGTTTATCGGCCAGATATAGATATTCCATTCGTGTGCGAGTATATGGGCTACTCTATATTTGGCTTTTACATCCACTCAGTAATCAGTAGCAAACTTCCCTTTTCGGGACAATACTTCGCCACAATTATAAAGTATTATCTCCGTGCACTGATCAAAGAATAAGATCAACCACCAACATAAAAACACACAACCATGTATCAATCCAACAACACTTATGCAGATGGTGCTCGATTCACAGACACCTTTGCCTCAATTGGCAAGATGAGAAAGTGGATTGTGTACCCTACCCTGCTTCTACTGACAGTTGCTATTCAGGCTACTGCCCAAGAGATCTACACGCTATCGGACTGCCTCGAATATGCGCTTCGACACAATAGCGAAATCAAGAAGTCGGCTTACGAGCAGCAAAAAGCTAAGCTAGCACGGCAAGAAGTATTAGGGGCATTACTTCCTCAGATCAATGGCTCTGCCGGAGTGAATGACAACCTAAAGAAGGCAAAGTTTGTGATGCCCAACTTCATGAATAATATGCTCCCAGAGAAGATGCGCGATCCCAATGCTTCGCAATACATGACTATTGAGATGGGGACTAAGTACACCGCCAATGTGGGAATAGCCCTTAGCCAACAGATACTCAATATGTCGCTCCTCAATACTCTGGATATCGCCAAGGTCTCCCAAGAGATGGCCAGCCTTGGCGCCGAAGCTACGGAGGAGGATGTAGTTGCTAAGACTGCCACTCTTTTCTACGGCATTCAGGTAACAGACTATGCCGTGCAGCAGATGGCACGGAGCGCTACTCTTGTAGAGAAGATGCTGAAAATGATGGAGGTGAACTATGCCAATGGTCTAGTAAAGCGTATAGACGTAGATAGAGTGCGGGTCAATCTCACTAACCTAAAGACGCAAAAGGCAGCTATTGAGAGTGGACTGGAAGTGCAGAAAAACTTACTTAAGCTACAGATGGGATGGGATATCAACCAACCTATTTCTCTACCACCAATGGACTTTTCACTCGCAGAGAGACAGAACCAAGTAGATACTTTCAAACCATTTGACCTAATGCAGCAGGTAGCCTACCGACAATTATTAGCAAGAGAAAAGATCGCTCGGCTACAAAATAGAGCAAAGAAGTATGAATATCTCCCTACTATAACATTGATTTTTAACCTACAATACAATAGAATGAGCGATCAGCTGTTCAGGAGTAATAATAGCTATAGCTACCCCACAGCGATGGTGGGGCTCAACCTTAAGATGCCCATCTTTAGCGGACTCTCCAGAAGCGCTAAGGTGAAAGAGAGCCGAATAGAACTTCTCAAAGCACAGGAGGACCTACGGATGCTAGGACAATCACTACAGATGGCACGACAAAATGCACTACTCAAGCTCCAGGATACCAAGAGCACCATTGCTCTACAGAAGGACAACCAAGTTTTGGCCGAAGAGGTATTCAACCTAGCACAGAAAAACTTCGACTCTGGCGTCGCCTCTCTCTCCGATGTGCTGAATGCCAGTCAGTCGCTCATACAAGCACAACTCTCCTACGCTAATGCCTTAGGAGACTACATGAAAGCCTACATAGATCTTAAGAAAGTCAATGGCGAAGTAATGGAGATGATGACGGAAAAATAAAACCTATAAACTATATATTCTTATGAAAAGAAAAGTATACATCCCGATATTGATAGTAGTAATTATCGGGGGCATCGTTTTTACCCTAATTAGTAATAAAAGAAGTACCGCAGCCAAGACCGAGGGCATTCTGCTAGACCAAACAGCTGTAGCAGTACGCACCGAGGTGGTGAGTGAACGCCCCTACTCTATGGACTTCTCGGCCAACGGCCTTGTACGAGGTATTCACGACCAAACTCTTACTTCGGCGATGGGTGGGCGCGTCGTTGCCCTTCGTACAAAAGAGGGCGACAGAGTCTCAAGGGGACAATTACTCGTACAGATCGATGCCGAGACACTAGGGGCAGACGCAGAGGCAGCTAAGGTGGCCTATGAGGCAGCTCAGAGGGACTACCAGCGTTTTAAGAATGCACACGAACAAGGTGGCGTCACAGACCAACAACTAGCTGCTATACATACGCAGATGGTAGCTGCCGAGGGGCGATATACAGCAGCACGCCGACGGCTTTCCGATGCTTCTGTAGTAGCCCCTACCTCTGGAGAAATATATAAGAGCTACGTGGAGGTTGGTAGCTTTGTCAATCCAGGAGCTAAGCTCTTTGAAATAGTCGACGACTCTCAGCTTAAGGTTTCTTGCTACGTCACCGAACGGCAGCGCTTACAGCTCTCCAAAAACCAGAACGTACGTATCATGAGCGAGTTATTCCCCTCACAAGAGATCACAGGCCATATATCAATGATTGGGGACAAAGCCAATCAAGCCCTTTCTTTTCCAGTAGATGTGATGCTCGATAAAGAGACGTCTCAAGGCTTACGCCCAGGCATGTACGTCTCCCTTTCTTTTGGCGGACATACAGAGAATACCGGCATACTCATCCCACGCAATGCAATCATCGGAAGCATTAATGATGCACAAGTCTACATTGTCCGCAATGGTATGGCTATCCGCAAAACTGTCACTACTGGCAATATCGTAGGAGACCACATCGAAGTTGTCGATGGGCTTCAAAAGGGAGATAGCCTAGTAATAGCTGGTCTCATCAATATCTCCGACGGCGTCCCTGTAAAAAGTATCAAAGAATAATTAAAACGAATAAGGCGATGAAAATAGTTGAAACTTCAATCAAACGCCCCATATACGTTGCGGTTCTTTTTATACTACTATCCGTTTTGGGGTATCTGAGCTTCAAAAGCTTAAGTGCGGAGCTGATGCCTAAGTTCACCCCGCCCATCCTCACCGTACAGGTTGTCTACCCTGGAGCTTCACCCAGTGAAGTAGAGCTCTCCCTTACCCAAAAAGCCGAGGAGGCACTCTCCAGCATGGAAGGTATTGACCATATACAGTCCTTCTCCTTCGAAGGAATGTCTATGATTATGGTCTCCTTTGAATTCGGCACAGACATTGACAAGGCGATGACCGAAGCTCAAAATCGTTTGAGTGCCAAGCGGGCAGAGCTTCCACGTGATATCCTCTCCCCACGAATCTCCAAAGTCTCC
>USJF01000135.1 GCA_900554935.1 uncultured Porphyromonas sp. | reverse complement strand
AAGACAAAGAGGAACTTCAAGCCTTTTGCCAAGGAAATAACGTAGGACTCATCATCGACGCAGCCCACCCTTTTGCCACCAATCTACACAGTAATGTAGGAGCTCTACATATCCCTGTGATTAGATACGAGAGGGAGTTTCCCACCATTCCAGAAGCAGTACAGCAAACTAGCTCTTTTGAGAAAGCCATCGCACTACTTCACCAAACAAAGCCTACCAAAGTACTCGCCCTTACTGGAGTGAATAGCATTGCCAAGCTACAGAGTTACTGGCAAGAGCATGAGACCTATTTTAGGGTGATGCCTATTGCCGAAACCGAGAAGACCATTGAACGGACTGGTATACCTCGCTCTCAGATCATTTACTACGATAAAGATTTGAGCGATGAAGCGTTATTCCGCACCTTACAGCCCAACCTGATCATCGTGAAGGAGAGTGGTACCACTAGTGGCTTTACCGAAAAAGTCTCTACTGGGCTCTCCTTGGGCATATCTGTGATCGCTATCACTCGACCCGACCTTGGTTATACTCCCAATCTAACCGTCACAGGGAAAATAGGATTAAGGCGAGGGATAGAACAGTTACTTCCAGAGTTCTTTCCACAAAAGATTGGCTTCACCACAGGCACCACCGCTACAGCTGCGACCAAAGCAGCACTTATAGCACTCATAGATGATATCGAGCTTTCCACGGTAGAGGTCACTCTTCCTGATGGAGAAGTCATTCCTTTCCCCATTCAATCTGTCACCGTTGAAGGTAATGAAGCCACCGCAGTAGCGATTAAGTATTCAGGAGATGACCCCGACGTCACCAATGGCGCTGAAATCTGTGCCAAAGTAGCTCTTAACCAAGAGAAAACGGGAGTAGAGTTTAAGCAAGGCATCGGCGTAGGTAAAGTCACCCTTCCAGGGCTAGGTCTAGAAATCGGTGGTCCAGCTATCAATAAGACACCCCGGAAAATGATGACCACTCTTTGTGAAGAGTTGCTCGACCTCACCCAAGTAGGAGTAGAGATTACCATCTCCGTACCAGAAGGCGAATCCATTGCCAAGAACACCTTCAACCCACGCCTTGGGATTGTAGATGGCATCTCTATTATTGGTACTACAGGAGTGGTGCGCCCCTACTCCAATGATACTTGGATCGCCTCCATACGTAGGGAGATGGAGGTCTCCAAAGCTGTTGGCGTAGAGCACTTAGTGCTTAACTCTGGAGGCAGGTCCGAGAAGTACCTCAAAGCAAGGTTTTCCCACCTTCCCCCCAATGCCTTTATACAGTATGGCAATTTCATTGGCCAGACTCTTACTTTTGCTCATCAGCTAGCATTCCCTACCGTCACCCTCGGTATTATGCTGGGTAAAGCGGTCAAGCTAGCTGCAGGAGAACTAGATACACACAGTCATAAAGTAACGATGAATAAGGCATTCCTCAGCCAAGTACTTCAAGAATCTGGTGAGGTAATTGATATCAGCGGAATAACCTTGGCACGCGAAATATGGCAATTAATACCCAATAAAACATCAAGATTTTATCAGCTCATCATCAAATACTGCTATGAGGTTTGCAAGCCCATTGTGCCCGACGCTTCCTTAGAGATACTCCTGATTGATGACACTGGCAACTTTATTTCTCAAAAGCTATGAAACAATCTGCCTTTATTATTGCAGCCCCCACCTCGGATAGTGGTAAGAGCACCATCACCATAGGACTCCTTAGGGCACTTAGTCGCCAAGGATATCGTGTCCAGCCCTTCAAGTGTGGGCCCGACTATATTGATCCAAAGCTACATAAAAATGCATCGGGAGTCGATTCCGTAAACCTCGACCTCTTTATGCAGAACGAAGAGAGTATCCAAACTCTTTTCAGTAGTTATCAAGCCCATAGCGATGTCGCTGTTGTGGAGGGGGTGATGGGACTTTTTGATGGCTATGATAGAGACCGAGGCTCCACCGCACATCTTGCAGAGGTACTCGGCCTGCCTATAGTCCTAGTCCTCACGCCCAAGTCCATGGCCTACAGCGTTGCCCCCCTTCTCTACGGCATCAAGCACTTCCGACCAGAGCTAAATATATTAGGAGTGGTCTTCAACAAGGTCAATTCCCCAAAACATCTAGCCTATCTTCGTGATGCTGCTAACGATGTAGGGATTAAGGTGCTCGGTGCTATCCCTACAGATAAAACACTCACCCTCCCCAGCCGTCACTTAGGTTTGATTACCGATGATCAAGAAGCACTTGAGGCACACGCCAATCAAGCTGCCAACCTTGTGGAAGCACATATCGACCTAGCCCAATTACTTGCTGATTCGCAATATCAGCCTAACTCTACGATATCACCTTTAGAGAGTAATTTACCTCAAGGAAGCAAGAAAATAGCAGTAGCTCGCGACGAAGCTTTCAACTTTATCTATATCGAAAATATCCGAAGGCTGGAGCAGTTCGGCACCATCACCTATTTTAGCCCCATTCACGATACCGAACTTCCCGAGTGCGATTTACTCTATTTGCCAGGAGGGTATCCAGAGCTATATGCTGAGCAACTATCCCAAAATAGTGTCTTGATTCATCAAATCAAAACCTATGCAGATCGTAAAGCGCCACTTATAGCAGAGTGTGGGGGGATGCTCTACCTCTCCAAGAGTATCATCACCGTAGAAGGAAAGGAGTACCCAATGGTAGGGGTCTTTAATCATAGTGCCACGATGGAAGGAGCCCGACTCACTATAGGCTACCGACAGTTGGAGCTCTTCGGCATACCGCTCAGAGGACACGAGTTTCACTACTCACACCTCACCGCCACAGACGAAGGGGTCGCTACCCAACTTAATGCCACAGGCGAACCAGTAGATACGCTACTATTCCAGCATGGAAAAGTGATCGCCACCTATACCCACCTCACCTTCACAGCTCCCTTCCTCTCACAACTCCTAGAGTCATAGCTCAACGAAGTAGGACAGAGACCATTCTGCCCTCTACTCTGAGCCTTTGCTCAGCCCAGAGCTCAAGGTGCATCACCACCTTACGATCGGTCACCTCTTGAATAGTAGCACGAAGATCAAGAGGAGACCCCATAGGTGTAGGGGCAAGGTAGTCGAGCCCAAGGTGAGCAGTCACGTATCGCAAACTAGGAAGTGACCCCATATCTCGGCCAAAATGTCGATACCCAGCAGCGGCGGCCGTGCCATTACCGTGACAATCTAGTAGTGCGGCAATCAGTCCGCCATAGACATTTTGGGGATAGCCCCCAGTAGCATACTCTGGTGGCGTATAATGGGCTATAGCAGTATCACTAGTAGGATCGTCATCCAGCCAGTAGCTCTTTAAGTGAAGGCCATACTCATTAAGTCTTCCACATCCATAACAATGGCTAAATTCCTCTGTATAAAAGTCTTGAAATGCTTTCATCTTAACTCTAAGTATTTACTTCTAAGGAGATCAATATGCATCTGCAATTTACTGAAACTTTAGAAAACGCCATATATTTAAGGAAACCATATTCCGTAGCGCTATTGCTGGCCGTGGTCTTGTTCTTGTCCAGCGTAGCGTCTATATAATGCAGGTTATCCGACTCTCCGATAAGATCTCTCGCATTTACGCTCAAGGTTTCCTGCTTACCCCATTCATTGGTATAACCTACGAGAGCGGATATGGAGTGCTTCTCGGCAAACGTTTTCTCATACGAAAGGGTATTCTCGAACGTATAGTAATGCCCTTTGGTCTGCGACTTCGATAAACTACTCTCTAAATTTCTTTGGCTTGAGGATACCTCATAGACAGGCGAGAAGGTTTTATTGTCTACCCTTCTGATTTCCGCTCCGAAGCTACTCTTGAACTTCAATCCTTTTATAATCTGCCATTCCCCATACATATTGCCGATGAAAGCAAGTTTCTCCCGTTGATTATCCCGATACATGATACTTGCCAATGGGTTATAGTAGTCAATATAAGGAGAGTAACCATATGAA